>JAAYKF010000036.1 GCA_012522535.1 Bacteroidales bacterium | reverse complement strand
ATCACAAATTTGACCATCAACATTTTCGGTGTAAATAAGCTTGTCAACGGAAGTTAGTTTTTCATCGTCAATTAGAACTTTTATTCTAAATGATTTCTCTTCTATATTTTTAATTGTAACAGATGTTTGAGGCTCGTTGTTTTGCTTAACGCCATTGCGAACTATCCAGAATTTTTCACCGTTCTTACTAAAAATTGTAAGAGATGATTTAATTTGTGCTTGCACATTTAGACCCAAAAGTGCAATTGTTATTATTAATAATGTTCTTTTCATATCTTAATGTTTTAAATTTTATCTTCTAGATTTTTTTGATTTTGAGCCTCTGCTTGTTTTTTTGTTAGACTCTTTAGTTTCATTTTTTGATTTAAGTTCTGGAGTTTTAATAGTTTTTTCTGTAGTAATTTTCTGCTTTTCTTCCGCTGGAATAGGGGCAGGTTCGCGTTGATAGTCCTCTTTCATTTTATCCAACTCTGGAACACTCTCTTTTCTGGGTGCAAAAGATATTTGACGACCAAATATCAATCTTACGTCCATTTCTTTCTCTTTAAAAAATGGAACTTCGTCAGAAATATCCAAAATAGCATCAGCCAAGTCGTCGGGTTTTTTACTAAAGGTGCAATTTAGTTTAGTGTAATTGTCAAAGCTAACAATTTCCATCTGTCCTCCAAAATCTTTATGAACTTTTAGTTTGTTTCTAATATCTCTAAAATCTCTATAAGAGCCTGAGGCATAAAATCTTAGTTCGTAAGGAGTTCCATTATTTACCCAGTCGCCTATATAAGAGATGTATAATTTGAAAAGTTCATCAATTTTCTCTTCAATTGTGGAGGCTATGCTGGAGTATAGTGTGGATTCTGCATCGCGACCGCTTGCCCAGTCGCTTTCAATAAGGGTAGTTCCCAAACCTTCGGCAGTACAGTTGTCGTAAGCTTTTAGCTCTATCAAAACCTTAGAAGCGGTGCGAGTGTCAAAGGCTTCACTTCTCTTGGAAACTGTTATTCGATTAAGTTTTATAATAAACTGTGCATCAGCTCTAAAACCAATGTGTTGAACATAGGACTCTTCGCCCGACGATCCGTCGTGAAACATTCCCTTTGCCTCATAATTTAGGGCATCGAAACGACTTTTTTCAATATAACGATATTTTCTATTTGCCAATGCTTCATTAATTCTTTCGGTGGCAAAATCGTACATTCCAATTTCGTCGGCAGGAACGTTTCGGGGGTCGTACATAGCCAAAAATCTAACACCTCCAATGGCTCTTGATAGCATGTCAACATCGGCTTTAAGAGGCGATAGGCTAACGCTGGCTTTAATGTCAATTTCAAATCTATCTTTAAAAGGGGTCTCCTTTATTATTTCATAATTGGTAATATAACCCTCTGTTTTGCTGGATATAGCATCACTTAAAACCATAAAGTTTTCAACCTGTGTTTGAGACGAAACTGTTATTCCCACAGCTTGTCCTACGGCATTACGCAAGGCATCCTGAAGGGCATCTTCGCGTTTAAGTCCAACACCTTTTGCTTCAACTATGGTGGTTTCTTGAGCCCACGAAGTGAAAGCAAATGTTAGAAATATTGATATTAAAAGTACTCTTTTCATAATTTTCGTTTTTGTAGTTTATAGTATTAGTGCCACAACAACTTTGCCAATTGTTGTGGCAACTTTTCCAATTTTTTGCCAGTTGATTTTTTTACTAATCTTGCTGTTGTCAATTTTTATTTTTCCGTCAAATGACTCAATTACATCAATTATTTGAGCTCCTTTTTTAGAGCCTACGGCATCAATAATTTCCTTTGCACCAGAAACTATTTTGGGGAATTTTCCGCTTTTAGGGTCGTAATATTTTGAGAAATCTAATAAAATATTGTCATTTTCATCAAGAATTATGGGAAACATACTTGGACTATATTCCTTGCCATTAAAGTTGAAAACTAAGTCGGAAATGGAACTTATGTCAATTTCTGAATTGTTGTCGCCAGCAAAATTTATCTCACTTTTACCTCCCATAGCTTTTCTACTTTGACCCTCTACTTCGCTATAAATAGCTGATGCCAAGCCGTTTCGACTATACATTGGAACACGCATTGTAACTTCCATAATGCCATCTACTTCCACCGCATCGCCCACCAATTCGGCATTTTTAATTACACCGTCAATTTGCGTCAAAACATAATCGCTTTCAGTAATCATATCAGAAACTTTTGTTTCAGACACAACTCTAACTCCTTGAACAATTTCTAAAAGATTTCTTTGGGCATCAACAATGGCACCTCTGCGGGCCATTAATTTGGCTTGGGCATGATTGTTAAATCTTTCAGTGTCAATAACTGACATACCTTTGGCTTCGACATATTGAACAGACCAATTTATAACTCCATTGGGCTTTTCCTCAATAATTTCTTGATATTTTGGCTCCTCTTTCTCAACTGTAGTAGTTTTTTCCTCCCTGCTGGCAATTTTTTCTTCGTTGACAGGCTTTATCTCTTTAGGAACTTCTTTGTTTCTACTATCAATATTTGTTGTTTTGCCCGATTCTCTAACCCCTTTTCTAGTCTCTTTATTGGGTTTTTTAGAAAGCTCTTGGCTATTGGTTTTTTTGTCTGTTTTTTTGCCTATTTGAGCAAAAGTGTTGCCGCTACTGAGAATTAATAATGCAAAAATAAGTAGCAATGACGATTTTGTTGAAAATCGAATCTTGAATAAATGTTTCATTGTTTATCGGTTTAGTTTTTACTGTTTTTAAAATATGTGTTCTATTGTCGTTGTAATGCAGTTTAATCCTCAAAATTAAAAAAATATTTGTTACAAAAATTAAACTTTAATGAAATATTCGACTAAAGTATGCATATAAAGTTTAATGCACATAAAAATAATACCAATTGTAATAATAAAATGGTCCAAACTATTTTATTATTTTACAATGGTAAATGCCGATGGTTTAAATATATAGTCCAATCGGTATAATATCAAAAATTGGTGCTGAAATTCCAAAAAAATAGCTTCTATATTAATTTTATATGATTTTTTGATTTGTTTTAAAATATCTCCCACCAAAAATGGAAAAAAGTTATCAACAGTTGTTAATAATTATTGTATTGAAAATCAGATAGTTATAATTTGTTTTGCCCCAAAATGTAACTTTATTTGTCCAAATGAGTAAAAAAAGTTATCAACAAGTGGTAAAAAGTGGTAAAAAGTGGATATTTTTGTATAAAAATAGCCTCAACTTATTTAAAAAGAGTAAATGTCAGTGATTAGTCTAATGGGAGAATATGATTGCAAACTCGACGCCAAGGGTCGTGTGATGATGCCATCTGCACTTAAAAAGCAGATTCCGGCTGAGTCGCAAAATACCTTTGTCATAAATCGTGGTTTCGAGAAATGTCTTGTCATATACCCCAAAACAGAGTGGGATTTAATCAGTCAGGAGCTCAATAAGTTGAATTTATTTAGCAAAAACAATCGAGACTTTTTCCGCTACTTTATGCGTGGAGCGAGTATGCTAGAGCTTGACGCAAACAATCGTTTTCTGATACCCAAAAATTTGTTGGAGTATGCAGGAGCTACCAAAGAGATAGTTCTTTTTGCGTATTCAAATCGTATTGAAGTTTGGGATAAGAGTAGTTACGAAAACTTGCTTTCTGACGAGCCTCGTGATTTTGCTAGTTTGGCTGAAGAGGTAATGGTTCAAAAAGCAAATGGAGAAAAAGAGACAAACATATCATAAGCCGGTGCTGCTAACAGAGTCTGTAGAGGCATTGAATATAAATCCCAATGGAGTTTATGTAGATGTTACATTTGGCAGTGGTGGGCACTCGCGTGAGATTTTATCAAGGTTGAACGAGGGCAAACTCTTTGCCTTTGACCAAGATTCTGATGCTTTGGCAAACACCATTGATGATGAAAGATTTACTCTTTTCAACTCTAATTTTTCCTATTTGTCAAACTTTTTAAAATTTAGCCAATGTGATGCCATAGATGGTCTATTGGCAGACTTAGGTGTTTCGTCGCATCAGTTTGACGTTGCCGAAAGAGGTTTTTCTATTCGCTTTGATGGTCCCATTGATCTGAGAATGGATAACAGAAGATCAAGCACAGGAGCCGATGTTTTGAATAGCTATGAAGAGGAAGAAATAGCTAATATCTTGTACAATTATGGCGATTTCCGAGAGTCGAGAAGAATGGCAAAACATATTGCAAATATTCGCCAAGAGAGAGTTTTTGAAAACATTTCTGATATAACGGAAGCATTTGCAAACTTTGCCCCAAGAGGAAAAGAGAATAGCTATTTTGCTCGTATTCTACAAGCTCTCCGAATTGAAGTTAATGACGAAATGGGGGTTCTGAAATCTATGTTAGAGCAGGCTTTAGAGATGCTGAGACCAGGCGGAAGACTGTCCATAATATCGTATCACTCATTAGAGGATAGATTGGTGAAAAACTTTTTCAGAAGCGGAAATTTTAATGGCGAAATTGAGAAAGATATGTACGGAAATATAATTACTCCATTTAAACTTATTAGTAAAAAACCAATAGTGCCGGCAGCAGAAGAGATTGAACAAAATAATAGAGCACGAAGTGCAAAATTAAGAATAGCAGAAAAATTATAATATGAATCGACTAAAAAGTAATAAAGATTTATTTGACGAAAATGGGCAAGCAGAGACGGGAGAATCTACGTCAAAGAAAAAGTCTTCTCGCCCCAAAAAGACTAGCCACAAGGAAAAAGGTATTGCTTATGTGGGCAGGATGTTTTTTTCGATTTTTGAAGGTTCATTTTTGACACATAAAAAGTTTATAAAGAATATTCCTTTTCTGTTTTTACTTCTTGCAATCTCAATTACATATATCTATTTGAACTACTCTTCGGAGAAAACAATGATAAAATTGGAACAGTCTAAACGAGACCTTATCGAGCTACGTTATGAGTTTATTTCCAGTAAGGCTGATATGATGGACAGCCTTCGCGAGTCAACCATAATGCAAAAGCTTAGTACCATCGGAATTCACGACAATAACAAACCACCTTATAAATTAGTTTTTAACCCTGATACATTGAGCAATGAATAAACAGAGCAGTCAGTTGATGATACGTTCGGGCATTATGTATTTTGCAATGCTAGTTTTAGCCATTGGAATATTGTATAAAATGTTTTATATACAGATAGCTTTGGGCGAGGAGTATAGAGAAATTGACCAAGAGCGTAATGTGAGAATTAGAACCATTGAGGCTGCCAGAGGAAATATTTATTCTGATGATGGAAGTTTATTGGCAACATCATTCCCTGTTTTCGACCTTTATTGGGATTCGCAGGTTTGCCCTGATTCTATTTTCGAGAAGGATATTGACTCCTTAGCCATTTATCTCTCTGCTCATTTTAAAGATAAATCAGCTCAAGAGTATAAAAATGCTTTTGTGGAAGCCAAGCAAAAAGGGAATAGATATTACAGAGTGAAATTCTCAAACATTCGTAGAGAGAAGGATCAAATTTCATATACCGACTTAAAGAAAATCAAAAAATTCCCAATTTTTAGAAGAGGTCAAAATAGAGGTGGTTTCATAGTTGAACAAAAGAGTATTCGCAAAATGCCATATCGTCTTTTGGCTCACCGAACAATTGGGTATGAGCAAGTTATTTGGGACGACGAGGGTAATGAAATAAACAAATTGTTTGTTGGACTTGAAGGAGCCTATAGCGATGAGCTAAAAGGTGTAGATGGTCAGCGAGTGGAGCAAAAGCTCAGAGGTGGTGCTTGGCGTCCCCTTACGGAGGAGAACCAAATTGAGCCCCAAAATGGGAACGACATTGTTACAACAATAAATATAGGAGTGCAAGATGTAGCCGAAAGTGCCTTGCTAAAACAGTTAGACTCAACAAAGTCAGACCATGGTTGTGCTGTTCTTATGGAGGTTAAAACAGGGCAAATAAAAGCTATTGCAAACCTCAAACGCCGCAGTGATGGCTCCTATGGCGAAGATATGAACTTTGCCATTTGGGAAAGCTTGGAGCCGGGTTCAACCTTTAAGCTTATTTCTTTAATAGCTCTTTTAGAAGATGGGAGCATAGACACCAATGAGCTTGTTCCCACGGGCAAAGTGAGGTTTGGAAGTTTCGAAATGAAAGACTCCTATGAGTATGGTTATGGAAATGTTTCATTGGCAAGAGCCTTCGAGGTGTCGTCCAACGTGGGGATAGCAAGGGCTGTTACTAAAGTTTTTGGAAATCGTCCACAAGATTTTGTGGATTTGATTAAAAAAATGGGTGTTGGTGAAAAACTTGGCGTTGAAATTCAGGGAGAGGGTCAACCACTAATTAAAGACTATAAAACTCAGGGCTGGTCGGCAACAACACTTCCGTGGATGTCAATAGGCTATGAGGTGAAAATGACACCCCTCCAACTGCTAACTCTTTATAATGCAGTAGCCAATGACGGTAAAATGGTTAAGCCACAATTTGTAACCCACATTAAGCAGGCAGGAAGAGTGGAAAAGGAGTTTGAACCTGTGGTTTTAAACGAAAAAATTTGTTCCCAGTCAACCATTGATAAAGTTAAGGTTTGTATGGAGTCGGTAGTAACACATGGTACTGCACGAAGGTTGTCCAACGAGGTTTATACCATTGCTGGTAAAACAGGAACAGCCCAAATTGCCAAGGGTGGAAGTGGGTATGGAAATATAAAAGGAGAAGGTCGTAATGTGGAATATACAGCCTCTTTTATAGGATATTTTCCTGCCGATAATCCTAAATATACCTGCATTATAATGATAAATAATCCGCGAGAAAGAGGGTTTTATGGTGCCGAAATTGCTGTGCCAGTTTTCCGCGAAATTGCCAATAAAGTTTATGCTATGGAGATTGATATTCCTAAAAATCAGCATGATAGCATCAGAATAAAAAATATTCCTCTAATCCAAGCAGGAAATCAAAAGGATATTCAAACGGTTTATAACTACTTGAACTATAAGACATTTACAGATAATAAAAGTTCAGGTTGGGTAAGCTCGGGCTCTACAATTGCCAACACAGTTCGACTGAAATCTGTGGGGTATAAAAAAGGAGTAGTTCCCGATTTGAGAGGAATGGGAGCTAAGGATGCAGTTTTCTTAGTTGAAAAGCATGGCTATGTGGCAAAAATAAATGGTAGAGGACATGTTGTTTCGCAATCTATATTGCCAGGTACAGAGCTAACTAAAGGTTCGGAAATAAAATTACAACTTGGAATGAAGGAGCATTCGTTTACAAAAACATATATAGCCAACGACTCAATTGTAAGTGCAATTGTTGCCGACTCAATTAAATCCATAGAAGAAAATTATAAAAATCAACAACAATGATGAAGAGATTGCAAGATATAATTTATGATGTTCCCTATTTGGAGCTTATAGGAAGCGAAGATGTGCAAATTTCGTCCATCTGTTTCGACTCCAGAAAAGTTGCCAAGTCATCTTTGTATCTTGCTCAAAAAGGCACACAAGTTGACGGACATATATTTATTGAAAAAGCAATCGAATCTGGTGCATCAGTGGTTGTTTGTGAGGATTTGCCAACTGAAATAAAGGATAATATTACCTATATAAAAGTAGCCGACAGCTCCGAAACATTGGGTCTTTTAGCTTCAAATTATTATGACAATCCTTCGGAAGATTTAAAGCTAATTGGCATCACAGGTACAAATGGAAAAACCACCAGCGTTAGTTTATTGTATAATCTATTTACAAATTTAGGTTACAGATGCGGATTGATTTCTACGGTTGAAAACCGTATAGCCGACAAAGTTATTCCATCAACTCACACTACACCCGATTCGGTGGCACTCAATGAGCTTCTATCACAGATGTTAGCTCAGGGTTGCGATTTCTGCTTTATGGAAGTTAGCTCCCACAGTGTTACCCAAAAACGCATATCGGGCTTGAGCTTTGCTGCTGGCGTTTTTACCAATCTAAGCCACGACCATTTAGACTATCATAAAACCTTTGATGCATACCTAAAAGCTAAAAAAGAGTTTTTTGATAATCTGCCGGCTAATGCCTTTGCCCTCAGTAATTTAGATGATAGAAATGGGCAAGTGATGCTTCAAAATACAAAGGCAACAAAACATTATTATAGTGCCCGCTCCATGGCCGATTTTAGGGTTAAAATAATTGAAAATGCTTTTTCGGGCTTGCACCTTAATATAGATGGGGTTGAGGCGTATTTCAACTTAGTGGGTGAATTTAATGCATACAATATTATATCTGTATATGCCGTGGCATTGCTTTGCAAATTTGACAAAATGGAGGTTTTAACAGAGCTTAGCAATCTGAAAACAGCCGAGGGCAGATTTGATTATGTGGAAAATAACTCAGAAATAGTTGCCATTGTAGATTATGCCCACACTCCCGATGCCTTGGAAAATGTTTTGGAAACCATAGAAGATATACGTCAGGCAGGCGAAAGAATTATTACCGTGGTGGGCTGTGGTGGAAATCGTGATGCAGAAAAACGCCCCATAATGGCTCGCATTGCTCACGATATGAGCGATGTGCTGATTATGACATCAGACAATCCTCGCCATGAAGACCCAATGGAAATATTGGAACAGATGCAAGCAGGAATTCCAGCAGACTCGCAAAAACAATACTTGACCATCGAAAACAGAAGAGAGGCCATAAAAACTGCCACTATTTTGGCTCAAAAAGGAGATGTGATTTTGGTGGCTGGAAAAGGACATGAAAAATATCAAGAAATAAAAGGAGTGAGACATCACTTCGACGACAAAGAAGAATTAGAAAAACAATTAAAAAAATAAATTATGCTTTATCACCTATTTGATTGGTTAGACAGTGCTTATAGCTTCCCCGGATCGGGCTTGTTCCAATATATCTCTTTCCGTGCAGCAGCTGCTGTAATTACATCGCTTTTTATATCAATGATAACTGGGAAAAGGATTATCAATTATCTGAAACTCAAGCAGGTAGGGGAGTCTATCCGCGATTTGGGATTAGAAGGGCAGATGAAAAAAGAGGGCACTCCAACAATGGGTGGCTTAATCATAATTTTAGCAATATTAGTTCCAGTATTATTGTTCGCCAATTTGACAAATATTTATATCCAACTTATGATATTCACCACCATTTGGTTGGGTATTCTTGGGTTTATTGATGATTATATCAAGTCATTCAAAAAAGACAAAAAAGGTTTGAGTGGCAAATTTAAGGTTGTTGGACAGGTGGCTTTGGGAATAGTTGTTGGCTCGGTAATGTTCTTCCATCCCGATATTGTGATAAAAGAAAAGGTTACCATGGATAGCCATGTTGAAGCCAATGAAATGTTTAGATTTGATAGCAAAACAAATCCCGACTTGCCTAAATATGAGTCTGTTAGGTCAACTAAGACCACAATACCATTTTTAAAAAACAATGAGTTAGACTATTCGGCAGTATTAAAATTTTTGGGTGATGATTATCAAAAATGGGGGTTCTTAATCTTCATACCCATTGTGATTTTTATAATTACGGCTGTTTCCAATGGAGCCAATCTCACCGATGGAATTGATGGCTTGGCAACGGGAACTTCTGCCATAATTGGAGCCACATTGGGAGTTTTGGCATATGTTTCGGGTAATATTGTTTTTGCCAACTACCTGAATATCATGTATATACCAATGCTGGGCGAGCTGGCAATATTTATAAGTGCCTTTGTGGGTGCCACCATTGGCTTTTTGTGGTACAACACTTTTCCGGCACAAGTTTTTATGGGAGATACGGGAAGCCTTACCTTAGGTGGAATAATTGCAGTTTTTGCCATAATTATCCGCAAAGAGCTGCTAATTCCCATATTGTGTGGAATATTTTTGGCAGAATCAATTTCGGTAATATTACAGGTTAGCTGGTTTAAATTCACCAAGAAAAAATATGGCGAAGGACGCAGAATATTCCTTATGTCGCCACTTCATCACCACTATCAGAAAAAAGGATATCACGAGTCGAAAATAGTGATGCGATTTATGATTATAGGAATAATGTTGGCTGTTTTTACAGTAATAACATTGAAAGTTAGATAAGAAATAAACAGAGTAACAAAACAAAAAATATATAAAAATGACAATCGAAAATTTAGCACTTCAGGGGAAACAGTACAGACAAAGTAGCATGGCAGCATCAATTCAAACCAGATTGGAGGATGTTCGAAAGGCTAATATTCGTGAGAGTTTTGCAGGATTCGAAGGCGTTGAGCACAAATTAGAACATGTAACAACCATTCGTGGAGTTGACTTTATTGACGATTCTAAGTCGGCAAAAGTAAATTCAACTTGGTATGCCCTTGGCTCCATCAACAAGCCCATTATTTGGATTGCAGGTGGTGTTGACAAAGGCAACGACTACTCTTCGCTTATGGAGCTGGTTCAGCAAAAAGTGAAAATGTTGATTTGCTTGGGTGTGGACAATGAAAACCTAATTCGCTCTTTCAAAGGGGTTATACCCACAATTATAGAAACTGATAATATGTCTGATGCAGTAACAAAGGCATATTATTCGGCTCAAAAAGGAGATGTGGTTCTGTTGTCGCCAGCAAATCCCAGCTTCGATTTGTTCGAAAATTATGAAGATAGAGGCAACGCCTTTAAGGCAGAAATAACGGAATTATAAAAAATTATGGCAAAATTGTTAAATAAGGTCAAGGGAGATAAAGCCATTTGGATAGTAGTTTTGCTACTCTCTTTTATCTCTATGTTAGCTGTTTATAGCTCAACAGGAGCATTGGCATATAGCAAGCAGGCAGGAAATACAGAGTATTATTTTCTTCGCCATTTTAGCTATATGATTTTTGGTCTATTGCTGATGTATCTGTCACATCTGGTGAATTACACCTTTTATGGGCGTTTTTCAAAATTAGCCATGTATGCAGTTATACCGCTACTTGTTTATACAATTTTCTCTGGCTCATCCTACAACGAAGCCAGTAGATGGGTGATGATACCCATCTTAAAACTCACAATTCAACCCTCGGATATAGCCAAAATTGTAAGCATAGTCTATTTAGCCTTTTATTTGCGTAAAAATCAAGATATATTAGACGATTTCAAAAAAGGGATATTGCCAGTGGCAATAGTTTTGGCAATTGTTATTCTTTTAATTTTCCCAGCAAACCTCTCCACCGCAATACTTATGATTGCCACCTGGGCAGTGATGTTTTTTGTTAGTCAGGTGAAAATTAAGCATATGCTCAAACTCGCAGGGCTGACGGTTTTGTTGATGTTCACGGTATCTGTTGTTTTGATGAATGTGTCAAAATCGTCAAGGGTTGCCACATGGGTAAATCGTGTTGTAAATCACAGCGATACTGAAAATGTAGAGAAAAACTATCAAAAAGAGCAGTCTAAAATAGCCATTGCCAGCGGATATCCATTGGGTAAAGGTCCCGGAAAAAGTACCCAAAGAAATTTCCTTCCACACCCCTATTCCGATTTCATTTTTGCAATTATAGTGGAAGAATATGGTCCCATTGGCGGAGTGCTAATCTTGGTTTTATATATGGTTCTTCTCTACCGTGGCATTAGGATTGCCATTCGGGCTCCCGGCTCTTTTGGAGCCTATATTGCCATAGGAATTACATTTATTATAGTGTTACAAGCAATGATAAATATGGCAGTGGCAGTTGGTTTGGGTCCGGTAACGGGTCAGCCCTTGCCCTTGGTGAGTATGGGAGGTTCATCGTTTTGGTTTACTAGTATCTCCTTTGGGATTCTACTTAGCGTGAGCAAAGAGATTGAAAACGAAGAGGAACATAGTGAAAATCAGGTAAGAAGGACAGAAAACAGAAAAACAAATATCAAAAAGGAGGACGAAGATGAGCAGTAAATTTATAATTAGTGGCGGTGGAACTGGTGGACATATTTTTCCAGCAATAGCTATTGCCAATGGAATTAAAAAGCGTGAGCCTTTGGCAGAAATTTTGTTTATTGGTGCCAAAGGACGAATGGAAATGAAAAGAGTCCCCAATGCAGGTTACGATATTGTTGGACTTCCTGTGGCTGGTTTTCAGAGAAAAGTAAATCTGAAAAATATTTATAGAAATACAACTTTCCCCTTCAAGTTGTTGTGGAGCATGATTAAAGCATATAAGGTAATACGAAAATTCAAGCCTAATGCGGTAATTGGTGTTGGTGGATATGCCAGTGGTCCCAGTCTAAAAATGGCTGCAATGATGAAAATTCCAACAATTCTGCAAGAACAAAACTCCTTCCCCGGTGCAACAAATAGAATGCTTGCCAAAAAAGCAGACAAAATTTGTGTGGCTTATGAAGAAACAGATAAATATTTCTCCAAAGAAAAAATGGTGCTAACCGGAAATCCCATCAGAGCAGATTTATTGAAAACAGAAATGAAAAATCCAAAGGCTTACGAATATTTCAAGCTCAACCCCGACAAAAAATGTGTGGCTGTTATTGGAGGTAGCTTGGGAGCAAAAACTTTGAATATAAGCTTGGGTGCTTCGTTGGAAAAGTTTGAACTGGCTGATGTTCAGCTTGTTTGGCAAACTGGCGAAAGATATTACAAAGAGTTTGACTTGGCTTCAAAAGCCAGCGAAAATATCAAAATAATGCCCTTTGTGGACAGAATGGATTACCTTTATTCGGTGGCTGATTTGGTGGTTTCAAGAGCTGGAGCATTGTCAATATCAGAATTGGCTTGCCTCGGAAAACCAACAATTTTAGTCCCATCACCTAATGTGTCGGGCGACCATCAAACCAAAAATGCTAAGGTGTTGGCAGACAAAGATGCTGCAATAATGTTGAAAGATAGCGATGCAATTCATCTATTACCCAATTTGATGATTGACACTTTGAATGATGCTGAAAAGCTTGAAAATCTTTCTGAAAACATCTTGAAATTTGCTCATAAAGATGCTCTAAATGATATTGTAAACGTAATATTTGAAACCAAAAAGTAGAGAAATGGAGAACAAGATAACATCGGTTTATTTTCTTGGAATTGGAGGCATCGGAATGAGTGCTTTGGCTCACTATTACAAAGAGCAGGGTGCCAAAGTTTCGGGCTACGATTTAACAGAGAGTCCCATTACCCAATACCTTCAAAACTTAGGAATTGATGTGGTCTTCGAAGATGATATCTCTCTTCTCCCCGAAAAAATCGATATGGTTATCTACACTCCTGCCATACCTCAAGATAGCAAACAACTTAATGAGCTGAAAAACAGGAATATACCCCTTTTCAAACGCTCGCAGGTTTTGGGTGAAGTAACCAAAAATCATAAAACCATAGCCATTTCTGGAACTCATGGAAAAACAACCACAACTGCCATAATATCAAATGTTTATCACAATAGTAAGCAGGGTGTAAATGCTTTCATAGGTGGAGTTTCATTGAATTTCGATTCAAATTATCTGTTCACATCCAAAAATTCACCCTTCGTGGTTGAAGCCGACGAATATGATAAATCATTTTTGACGCTTTTCCCCGATATAGCCGTTGTTACCTCCATGGAAGCCGATCATTTAGATATTTATAATGATGCTAACAACCTAAAAGATACCTTCCATGAATTTTTCTCTCAAATTAAACCTAATGGAACTTTGGTATATAAATATGGTTTAGAAGTGAAAGTGTCTAATATTCAAGCTGTTAGCTATTCCATTGAGAGTTCAGAAGCTGATGTTTTCGCATCAAATATTAGGATAGAAGATGGAAGTTTTCATTTCGATATTTATTACAAAAAAGAGAATTTAGGAAGTTTTATTTTCTCATTTCCGGGCAGGCACAACCTCGAAAATGCAGTGGCAGGTATTGCCGTAGCGTTGGTTGATGGCTTGTCGGTGGCAGACTTGAAAAAAGGAATAGGAAGTTTTAAAGGGGTAAAACGTAGATTTGAAAAGATTTTAGAAACAGAAAATCTACTTCTAATAGATGATTATGCTCACCATCCCACAGAGGTAGAAGCGTTTTTAGAGTCCATCAGAAAACAGTACCCCGGCAGAAAAATCACCACCATTTTTCAGCCACATTTATATAGCCGTACTCAACATTTTATGGACGAATTTGCAGAGGTTTTGGGAAAAACAGATAGGCTGATTCTGTTTGATATATATCCAGCAAGAGAGTTGCCAATTGATGGAATTAATTCTACAAACCTTCTGAAAAAAGTAAAATTAGAGAATAAAGAGATGGCAAATTTTAAAAATATAATTGATGTTTTAGAATCACAAAGCATAGATATAGTTGTGGTTATGGGTGCCGGGAACATCGATAGAATTGTACCACAACTAAAAAACCATTTTGAAACAGTTTAATATGAAGAAAAAAAGAATATTTGGAATTATAGTTGTTGCACTTTTGCTCATAGGTGTTGCCTATACAATATTCTCTCATGGCAAACAATATTGCAAGGGTGTTAAGGTTGTGATTTCATACAATGACGCAAGTAAATTTATCAGCGAAATTGAAATTGAAAGAGAGATAAGAAATATTTATCCCGATTTGAATAACACAGTTTATTCAGATATCGAAGTTGGAAAAATCCGAAAAGTTTTGGAAAGCAATCCTTATATTCACAAAGCTCAAGTCTCTTTGGGACTAAACGGAATTGTGGAGGTTAATATCGACCAAAAAGAGCCCATAGCAAGGGTTTTTAATAAAAAAGGAGATTCTTATTATTTAACCAGCGAGTGTAAATTAATGCCACTTTCAAATATTGATATTGAGCATTTGATAGTCGTTTCTGGCGAAATAAATCAAGAAATTGACAGCGTTTATAGTGGTAGAAGTTTCAAAAGTCCCAGGAATTTTCATGAGTTGGCACTTTATAAAGTTTGGAAACTTGCCTCATACATTCGTCAAAATATTTTTTTGAGTGCCCAAATAGACCAAATTATCGTAACAGAAAATTTGGAGATAGAGCTTATTCCGCTAATAGGCGAGCAGTTGATAATTTTGGGCGATATTGATAATTTAGAAATAAAATTCCAAAATTTGGAAACATTATACACCCAGGGTTTTCAGATGGTAGGTTGGGATAAATATAAAACAATAAATTTAAAATATATTAATCAAGTAGTTTGTACACGTAAATAGTATAGTTATGTCAGATTCAAAAATTGTAGTAGGTTTAGATATCGGTACCACCAAGGTAGCTGTAATAGTAGGTCAGTCCAACAAAGATGGCAAGTTAGAGGTACTTGGTTTTTCAAAAACGGAAGCTGCTGGAATTCATCGTGGTCAGATTGCAAATTTGCAAGAAGCCGTAACAACCATTGGAGCAGCCCTAAAAGAGTCGGAAATAAAATCCAATGTCGAAATTTCCGAAGTTGTTGTTGGGATAGCTGGTCAGCATATCCGCAGTACGCAACATAGGGGCAACATTGTAAGGTCCAATAATCAAGAAGAAATTTCCAAAGAAGATGTTGAAAAGCTCAAAGATAATATGTGGAAAATAAACACTCGCCCCGGCGAAAGAATTGTGAGTGTTATAACACAAGAATATTTCATCGATAGCAATCCCGTTACCTCCAATCCAGTGGGAATGATAGGCAGTGAGCTGGCGGCAAATTTTCATATAATTACAGGAAATGTAAATGCTGTTAGAAATATTTATGAATGTGTAAATAGAGTGAATTGCGACATCAAGGAGCTAATTTTAGAGCCTTTGGCATCGGCAAATGCAGTTTTGGACGATGAAGAAAAAGAGGCAGGAGTTGTTTTGGTTGATATAGGCGGTGGCACAACTGATGTGGCAGTTATCCACGATAATATAGTTCGTCATACGGCAGTAATTCCCTTTGGAGGAAATATTATCACCGAAGATATAAAAGAGGGCTGTATGATAATTAGGTCGCAGGCCGAAAAATTGAAGGTGAAATATGGTTCATGCTTGTCTAACCAAAATCGCCAAGACGAAATTATTACCATACCTGGTATTAGGGGGCACAACCCACGCGAAATCTCCATGCACAGTTTGGCAAGCATCATACAATCAAGAGTTCAGGAAATTTTAGGACAGGTGGCTGTGGAAATAAAAAATAGTGGATATGAAGATAAGCTCATAGCAGGAATAGTGCTAACAGGTGGTGGAGCCCTGATAAAACATATAAAGGAGTTAACTGAGTTTACCACAGGTATGAGTGTTAGAATTGGTTTCCCAACAGATTATATTTCAGAAAAATCAATACAGGATTTGAATTCACCAATCTACTCAACAAGTATAGGTTTGGCACTTCAGGCATTGATGATTGAAGATGATGCAGAAGAGGTGGAAAATAATACTCAAGTCGATAAAAAGAAAAGAAAAACCGAAGGCAAATCTCGAAAATTAACAGGAGAGGGAGTGAAAAAGATTTTTGAAAATTTATTTGGCGATAGAGGCGAGGAGTATAAGTAGTGTGTTAAAAATAAGCTAACAAAACGATGTTGAAAAGTAAATCTTTTTTCCATTAATTTATGTTGTTATATAATATAATTTTATTGAAAATTTTTAATTAGGAGTGAAATGACTATGAATTTTGATCAAAACGATGATATATTAAACTTTAATTTACCCATAAACGAGTCATCATTAATAAAAGTTATTGGTGTTGGTGGAGGTGGCAGCAATGCCGTAAACCACATGTTTAGGCAGGGAATTAAGGGTGTAGATTTTATTGTGTGCAACACCGATGCACAATCGCTTAATGCAAGTCCAGTGCCTGTAAAAATCCCTTTGGGAAATAGAGGGCTTGGAGCTGGCTCTGTTCCCGATGTGGGAAGAGATGCAGCCTTGGAAAGTGTGGATGCCATAAAAGAGAAGTTGGAAAATAATACTGAAATGGTATTCATCACTGCTGGAATGGGCGGAGGTACTGGCACTGGAGCAGCTCCAGTTATAGCCAGTGTGGCTCGCGAATTGGGAATACTCACAGTGGGAATTGTTACCATACCTTTTGGTTTCGAAGGAAGAAAAAAATTGCAATTTGCCCAAGAGGGAATTGCAAATATTAAAGATAAAGTAGATGCACTTTTGGTTATCTGCAACGACAAACTTCGCGATTATTACGGAAGCTTGAAAATGACAGAAGCTTTTGCTAAAGCCGATGATGTGCTGGCAACAGCAGCCAAAAGCATAGCCGAGCTAATTACCTACGTTGGTAGTGTTAATGTTGACTTAGAAGATGTGAAAACCGTTATGAAAGATAGTGGAGTTGCCATTATGGGTGCAGGAACCGCTAATGGCGAAAATAGAGCCATCGAAGCTATACAAACTGCCCTAACTTCGCCTCTTCTAAACGACAATGAAATTTATGGAGCAAAAGATATACTTCTAAATATTTCATCCTCAGCAGAACATGAAGTTACGATGGACGAAATGACCGAAATTACTGATTATGTGTCAGACTCAGCAGGCGAAAATGTTAATGTTATTTGGGGACTGTCGTCTGACGATGATTTAGGCGAAAGTATTTCAATAACACTTATTGCCACTGGGTTTGACTCCATAAATCCAGCCGAGGCAAAACCAAGAGTTAAACAACATACCTTAGGGGAAGTTGAACAAATACATAATGATGAGTTTACAGTGAGTGTAAAATCTGAGGAGAGTGCACCACAGGAGCCAATGGGAGGTCCTGTCCAGCAAAATCCAAGAACAGACTTAGACTTTGGAGGTACGCAAACCGTAAATCAAGTTCAACAAGTAGTCAGCAAGGACACAAATCAGGAGCCCAACAAAGTTCCAAATCCATATCTAGATGAAAGCCCTATGAGCGATTTGGAAAAACTAAGTGAACTTAGAAAAATGAATTCAAAAATTAGAACAGAAGCTGGAGTTGAAGAGTATGAAAACACACCTGCCTTTGTTCGTGCTGGCATCAATATCAATATTGGTTCTGGCTCCGCAGATGAGCTAGATTTCGGTTTCGACATTGAATCTAAAGATGACAACGGTGTTGAAATTAAGAAAAATAGATTCTTACACGATAATGTAGATTAATTGATTTGGGCATAAACAAAAAAAAACAGCCATGTCGTGAGATATGGCTGTTTTACTTTTTAATTCCAATCGGTATTATAATCTATTCTCAATTACACTCCAATCTAAAATTTCCCAGAAATTTGCAATATAGTCTGGGCGCTTGTTTTGATAATCAATATAATATGCATGCTCCCAAACATCACAAGTCAAAAGTGGTTTCAGACCCGATGTCATGGGGTTTCCCGCGTTGCTCTCTTGTGTGATTTCCAACTTGCCTTCGCCATTCAAAACCAACCACGACCAACCCGAACCAAATAGTGTAGCAGATGCCTTGTTGAACTCTTCTACAAATTTTTCGAAACTACCAAAAGCATCTTCAATCAATGATAGAAGTTTGCCTTCTGGTTTCTTCTTTCCCTCTTTGCAAAACTGATTCCAATAAAAACTGTGATTCCAAACTTGTGCCGCATTGTTGAAAATTCCACCTTTCGATTTTTTGATAATCTCTTCTAACGAAGTTTCATTTTCAAACTCAGTACCAACTATCAAATTGTTCAAGTTGTTTACATAGGCTTGATGATGTTTGCCATAATGAAATTCTAATGTTTTTGCCGAAATAAAAGGCTCAAGAGCCGTTTTCTCATAAGGTAATTCCTTTAATGTAAATGTCATAATTTCTTTTTTTAAGTTATTAATTTTTATTGTAGATTTGTAGAAAATTATACCAATGAAAAAGATAATAATATTTTCCATTGTCTCACTTTTTGTTCTGTCGTGTGGTATGAGTGCACAAGAAGAAGAACGACTAAGAGCCATCGAAGATTCATTGCACAACATAGATCGCCAGTCGGTTATAGAGGATGTTAACTCCTATTTCGACAGCGAATACAACACTACAGATAAGAACGAAGAGGTGGAAACAACAGATGAACAATAGAAAATAATTTACTGTTCAAATTCATGATGAATTTATAACAGTTCTAAATAGCAGATATTTCAAATGCCCTTTATCGACAACATATTAAATTATAAAAGCATTGCAATAGTAGGTTTGGAAAAAAATACGGGTAAAACCGAATGTTTGAACTATGTTGTTGAAAAATTATCGCAAAGAGATATTAAAATTGCACTCACTTCAATAGGGATTGATGGCGAGTCGATTGATGCTGTAACTAACACTCCGAAGCCAGAAATAGAATTGCCCAAAAATACGGTATTTGTTACATTAGAGAAATTTTATAATCAACGAAAATTAGTTTCAGAAGTAATAGATTTAAGTAAAACTTCTGGCTTTTTAGGCCGTTATGTAACAGCAAGGTCGTTGAGCAAAGGAAAAGTTATTTTAGCCGGACCAAGTAGCACCGATGAGCTGAAGTCATACTTGGATAAATTATCTGAAAACAATAATATAGTGGTTGTTGATGGTGCACTTTCGCGCTTGTCGTTAGCTTCGCCTGCCATTACCGATTGTATGATTTTAAACACTGGTGCAGCCGTTTCCACCAGTGCAAAACAATTGGTTGACAAAACAAAATTTACCGTTGATTTGATAAATCTACCAAAAGCAAATTTGAAAAATAGGGACGATTTATTAGCCATTGAAAATGGAATATTTGGTATAGATGAAAATGATTTACAGCATAAATTAGATATCCCTTCAGGCTTTTTACTATCCCAAAACAAGACAGATATATTTCACTATGGTAAGCGGATTTTTGTTAGCGGTGCATTGAGCAATCAGTTTTTGAATTTTGTTATAAGTCAGCCCAATAGCGGTCATTCCGCCATCATTGTCAAGGATTTTACCAAAGTGTTTGCAACAAAGGATGTCTTTGAAAAATATATCCGCTGTGGCGGAAAAATAGAGGTCGTAGAACGTACAAACTTGTTGGCAGTCTGCCTAAATCCCCTTGCGCCCAATGGCTTTGTTTTCGACTCGGAAGGTATTAGAAATAAGCTTTCACAAGCCATTAATATGTCGGTGTATGATGTTAGGCATTTGAGAAAAACCGTGATATAACAATCTTTTAAAAACATTCTATCTAGTTGATGTTGTGTTTCTGAAATGGTGAAAGTAACTATTTCATTAATTTAATATTTGCAACCTGCACTTTTTTTTAAATTCAAATGTTAAAAACGCTAATCAATATTGTTAAATGTGCTTATTGTTTTGTATTGTAAAAAATAGTTATTATTTTTGTCTTTTACATTTGATGTGTGAAACGTTATATGTAAACAAATTAATAAGAAATTAGAATAATCAACAAAAACTATTATTATGAGAAAAATTACAATTTTAACAGTGTTGTTTGCAATGATTTTTTCAATCAACGCACAAGTGGCACGTAAAAACACCGCCACACAAAATGACTTTATGTCCGCAAAGCAAGCTGGCGTAGAGTTTGTTAGCAAAGCTAACGATGCTACGAGAGCAGACTGGATTCACTATGATGGTGAAAACGATGATGCTATTGGAACTGGTGGTGCAGCTGAATTTACAGTACTTATGAAAATTCCTGCAGCTGATTTGGCAGCTCATGTAGGAAAGTATTTATTAAAAATGCAAGTTTACATAAATGGACCTACAAATTCAACTTCGGTTGTGGTTTATGATGGATTTGAAGGTAATGAGGTCTATCGTAAGGCATTTGCCTCTGTTGATGGTTGGAATACTATTAATATTAATTCTCTTGCAATTGATGGAACTACAGATTTGTATTTTGGTTATGAAGTAAGTGTAAGTAGCGGTTATCCTGCTGGTTGTGATGCTGGTCCTGCCCATGAAAATGGAGACTATATGATATTCTCTAATGAATGGATTCGTTTATCAACAGATATTGAGATTGATGCTAACTGGAATATCCGTGTTCAATTAGGAGATCTTCCTACAGAGCCAATAGCTTCTTTGTCAGCCAACTCATTAAACTTTGGTTCAGTTATTCTACCCGGATCTGTAACCAAAGAAGTAAAGCTATTTAATGATGGTGCAGAAACATTAACAGCTTCTAATATCACTGGTATAGAAGCCCCTTTCACAACTACATTTGATGCAAGTGCAGTAAGCCTTACCAATGGTCAAGATTATACTTTTACTATTACATACGAACCAACAGTTGTTGGAGATAACAATGCTACTGTACAGATTGAAACTAATGGTGGAACAGTAGAGCTAAGCCTTGCAGGTAATGCAATTGAATGTGATGAAATTTCTACATTCCCATGGACAGAAAGTTTTGAAGACCCCTCAACTTTGTCTTGCTGGTTAAATATTGATGCAGATGGTGATGGATATTTTTGGGAACTAGTTGGTGAGCCTGGACACTCACCACATTCAGGAAGCTTTGCTATGATGTCGGCTTCATGGGACGGTGATGCACTTTTCCCAGACAACTACCTAATTACACCACAAGTTGATGTAAATGTAGAAGATTTGGTGTTGAAATATTTTGTAGCAGGTCAAGACGAAGACTACTCAGATGAGAATTACTCAATTATGATTTCTACTACTGATGCTGAACTAAGTAGCTTTACATCAGTATTCTCAGAAACTTTACCAATGTACGATGGTAGTTGGTTTGAAAGAAGTGTATCTCTTGCTGAATACAATGGACAAAAAGTTTATATCGCTTTCCGTCACCATAACTCTTCAGACGTTTTCCAAATCAAACTTGATGATGTAAGTATCTCTGTAGGTACTTCTATCGAAGAAAGCTTACAAGCAAAAATTAATATCTATCCTAACCCAGCAAACAACAGCTTCCAAATACGCAACGCAGAAAACACAACTGTAACTGTTGTTAACGCTTTAGGACAAGTTGTTGAAACTATCGACAATACACAAAATATTTTGACTATCAATTCAGCAAACTACCAATCAGGTGTTTACTTCGTGAAAATTGATAATGGTCAAGAAGTTACAGTGAAGAAAGTTGTTATTAAATAAACTTATATCACACAATATTAAAAGGGAGCAATTTTTAGCTCCCTTTTTTATTGTATAAAACAGCATTTTTTTAACTTTGCAAACAATAATGTAAAAAATGAGGAAACAACAGATAATACGATTAAGCTTATTCATATTAATGGCATTATTGCCATTATCGTATATTTCGGCACAAGCAAAACTAAGCAACTTACAGAGTTTTCTAAATAAACTTCAAGAGAATCCAAATCTTAAGAATAGTGCAATTAGTTTTCAGCTTAAAAAGGTGGAAAATTCGGAAATTATAGCCGAGCTAAACCCCAATATGAACCTCGTGCCAGCATCTGTTATGAAACTCATAAACACATCGGCAGCACTAATTAGCCTTGGCGAAAATTACAGATTTAAAACCGAAATCCTTCACGATGGTTTTATAACCAAAGACTCGGTTCTAAAAGGAAATATCTATATAAAAGGCTACGGCGACCCCACATTCTGCACCCCAAGATGGAAGACAACACAGCAAGAAGCCATTTTTCAAAATTGGACAAAATCTCTTAAAGCCAAAGGAATAAATAAAATTGAAGGCGAAATAATAGCCGATATTTCACTCTTTCAGAAAGAGCAAGTATCACCGCTTTGGCAATGGTCTGACGTGGGAAACACATACGGTGCAGGTGCATCGGCTATTAATTTCAATAGCAATCAAATAGAAATATTCCTAAAATCTGACTCCAAAATAGGAGATACCACCAAAATTGACTCCATATTTCCGTTTCCATACGGGCTCAACATTGTAAACAATGTAAGGATAGAAAAAATAGGAAGTGGAAATAATTCTATGGCGTATGTAAACCATTTTGATGGAAATTTTTTCCTTGAAGGAAGTATTCCCGTTAGCTCAAAGCAAACCATACTTAAAGCTGCATTGCCCAAACCTGAGTTTGTATTTATAAGTTATTTGGATGAGTTTTTTAATGCTAATGGAATTAAAACTGAGAATAAATTAAGTGTTTTGCACGAAGAAGAAGATATAGAAGCAAGCAGCAAAAGAGTTTTAATTTCTACGCATTATTCACCAAGTTTAACATACATAATTCCTCTAATTAACAGATTTAGTAATAATATATATGCAGAGGCACTTTTTAAATCTTTGGGTCTAAAACATTTCAAAACTGCATCATACGAAACTGGTTCATCGGCTGTTCAGATGCTTATTAGACGTTTAAATATAGGAGTGGAAGAGGTAATCATAGCCGATGGTAGTGGCTTGTCCAGAAACAATGCCGTTAATGCAGCATTTTTTTGCAATCTTTTGGAGCATATGATTAAAAGCAAACACAAAGATATTTTTTATTACAGTATGTCTGAAGCAGGAAAATCAGGCACTTTAAGAAATATGTTCAGAAAACGAGCTGTTGCCCAAAGACCTATCGTTTATGCCAAAAGTGGTTCCATGCAAGGAGTCAGAGCCTATGCAGGATATATATATAATTCTAAAAAAGAGATTTTAACCTTCGCAGCCATAGTAAATAACTATAAATGCAAGGGTGAAGATATAAGAGATATTGTTGAAGAACTGCTAATTTTGGCTTCAAAAACAGAATAAATTGAATTTTTTTTTGTTTTTTTGTCGAAGTCTTAAATATAATTCCTAATTTAGTGTTTTGAATAGAATATTAATTATAAAATAGAGTATATTATGAGTAACAACATTGATTGGAAAAACCTATCTTTCGGTTATATTAAAACCGATGTTAACGTGAGAAGCTACTACCGAAATGGCAAATGGGGACAAATTGAAGCAACATCTTCTGAAGAAATAACTATGCATATGGCCGCAACTTGTTTACACTACGGACAAGCAGCTTTTGAAGGCATGAAAGCATTTATGGGCAAAGATGGAAAAATTCGTCTTTTCCGTTGGAGAGAAAATTGGAAACGTCTTGCAAGTTCGTCAAGAGGAATTTTAATGGCAGAAGTTCCCGAAGATATTTTTAAAGAAGCAATTGATAGAGTAGTACTTGAAAATAAACATTTTATTCCTCCTTATGGAACAGGTGGCTCGCTATATATCCGCCCATTATTGATAGGTACTGGTGCTCGCGTTGGTGTTAGCCCTGCTGATGAATATTTATTTATGGTATTTGTAACTCCTGTAGGACCATACTTTAAAGAAGGGTTCAAACCAGTGAAAATGCAATTAGTTAGAGACTACGACCGTGCAGCTCCTCTTGGAACAGGTAATATTAAAGTTGGTGGAAACTATGCCGCTAGTTTAAGAGCTGGCGAACGTGCCAAAGGTGAAGGTTTTGCTGCACCAATTTTCTTAGAAGCTAAAGAGAAAAAATATATAGACGAAGCTGGTCCAGCTAACTTCTACGGTATAAAAAATAATACATATGTAACTCCAGAGTCAGCATCAATTTTACCATCAATTACTAATATGAGTCTGCGTACATTGGCAGAAGACCTCGGTCTGAAAGTTGAACGTCGTCATATTACTGTTGAAGAATTGGCTACTTTTGAAGAAGCTGGTGCATGCGGTACAGCAGCCGTTATTTCACCCATTGGCGAAATTCACGACCGCGATACTGGCGATATTTACAAAATTTCAAAAGATGGAAATCCAGGACCTTGGAGCGAAAAACTTTTCAAAACATTACAAGGAATACAATATGGCGAAGTTGAAGACAAATTCAATTGGTGTGATATTGTGGAATAAACAACAAAAAATTCTAATAAAAAACGGCTGATTTTCAGCCGTTTTTTTGTGCAAACAAATAAGAAAATAGTCCAAACTGTTTTATTTCTTTTCAGTTCTTTTCTTTCTATCTAAATTTTGTGGTTCAAGCGAAAGTTGATCGCCACGAAGTAGCGATGCAACACCTTTAGAACCAGAGTTTTGATTGCAATCATCACAGCTACAGTTGCTTACATAGTCTGAAGGTTCAGTATATGTTGTAATAACACCTTCAAAGTTACGTAGTACAACTCTTCCTGGACTTTGCGAAATTAAGTAGTTGGGCATCACAGGAGTTTTTCCACCACCTCCGGGAGCATCAACCACAAAAGTTGGAACAGCATAACCAGATGTGTGTCCACGTAAATTTTCAATTATTTCAATACCTTTTGAAACAGGTGTACGGAAGTGTTCTAAGCCCATAGAAAGATCACATTGATATATGTAATATGGTCTAACTCTAATTTTTCCCAATCCTTGAACCAAGTTTTTCATCACACTGGTGCAATCATTCACACCGCGTAGTAGAACCGATTGGTTGCCCAATGGAATACCAGCATTGGCAAGCTTTTCGCAAGCTGCTGACGATTCTGGAGTGATTTCGTTGGGATGATTAAAATGCGTGTTTAGCCAAATTGGATGATATTTTTTAAGCATATTCACCAAGTCGTCAGTAATTCTTTGTGGACAAACCACTGGTGTTCTGGTACCTATTCTGATGATTTCAACATGAGGAATCTCTCTCAATCTTTGAATTATTGATTCCAACATTTTATCGCTTACCATCAAGGCGTCACCACCTGACAATAATACGTCTCTCACTTCTGGAGTACGAGCTATATAGTCTATAGCAGCTTGAATTCTGTCGGAAGGCGACTGGCTATCCGTTTGACCAGCAAATCTGCGACGTGTGCAATGGCGGCAATACATCGAACACATATCGGTTATTAAAAATAAAACTCTGTCTGGATAGCGATGTGTCAATCCAGGAACTGGAGAGTCCTCATCTTCCGAAAGCGGATCCAATAAGTCGGCATCCGATTGAAAAGCTTCGGCACCAGTAGGAATAGCCTGTTTACGAATAGGACAGTTTTTCGACTCCGTATTTATTCTCGAAAGATAGTAGGGCGTTATGGCCATTCGCAATGTCTTCAACGACTCTTTAACACCTTCTTCCTCTTCTGGACTAAGATTGATAAACTGCTTTAGTTGGTCTAATGTTTCAATACGGTTTTTTACTTGCCATTTCCAGTCGTTCCACTGCTCATCAGTAACATCTGGATAATACTTTTTTCTATTGTCGGTAAGCATAATTGATTATATATAATTTAACGTTGATTTCTAAACTTAAATTACAATTGTAATATATAGTTGCTTTGCAAAAATACAAATGTTATTATTGAAATTACATTTTAACCATATTAATTTTCAAAATTAACAGATTGAAGCCCCTATTTTGAATAATCTCTATCCCCAAATATGGCACTTCCAATGCGTACAATTGTGCTTCCTTGCTCAACAGCAATGCCATAGTCGTTGGTCATCCCCATGGAGATTTCCTTAAACTTGTCGTCGCCAGCAAAGAACTCTGATTTTAGATTGTCAAAAATATTTTTTAAATTAACAAATTCAGCTTTTATTTGCTCCACATCTTCTGTATATGTTGCCATGCCCATTACACCGCAAATTTGTATGTTTTGCATCTCTTTAAACTCATCGCTTTGCAAAATTTCTCTTACCTCGTCAAGTTCAAAGCCAAACTTTGTCTCTTCATCGGCAATAAAAAACTGCAACAAACAATTGGTTTTTTTCTCAAATCTAATGGATTGTTTATTTATCTCTTTTAAGAGTCTAAGGCTATCCACCCCGTGTATTAAATGCACAAAAGGGACAATTTGTCTAACTTTGTTGCGTTGCAAATGTCCAATAAAATGCCACTCAATATCTAGGGGAAGCTCTTGTTGTTTAATAAGAATTTCTTGAGATTTGTTTTCACCAAAAGCTCTGTGCCCAACATCATAAAGCTCTTTTATAGCCTCTGAAGGGTGAGTTTTGCTCACAATTACTAAATTTACAGATTCTGGAATGCTATTTCTAATTTCTTTATAGTTGTCAATGGTAGATTTCATTTTGAAAAAAAATTTGAGTGAGAACTTTTTTAACTAACTTTGTACAAAGATAAAGTTTTCAAATGAAACGACTACTGCTATTCTTCCTAAAATATGTTGTATATTGGTTAATAATACTCAATTTGCTCAGGCTAATATTCATATTAGCAAATCTTTCCATCATTAGAAGTGAAAATATAGCCTTTTGGCATATATCAAAATCCTTCGTAGCAGCCTTCAATCTCGATATGTCCATGTTGGCATATATAACAACTTTAGTCTATGCTTTTGCTACTATCTCTCTTTTCATTAATAAGAATTTTATAGCGAAAATCATAAATATTTACACATATATCGTGCTAAGTGTAGTTTCACTTCTATCCATTGGTGAAGTGGGAATATATCCCGAATGGCGAACAAAAATTAATTCTAAAGCTCTTGTTTATCTCAAAAACCCATCGGAAGTTTTCGAATCTATCTCTTTTTTAAACCTTTTAGCCCTATTTTTTGTGCTTGTAAGTGTGATGTTTATCGCCATTTATGTATATAAGAAGTTTGTTGAATTTCCGGAGGGACACAATTTTAGCAAGTGGTATAGTAAGCTGGTTTTTATCTTATTAACGCCCTTGATATTGTTCTATTTTGTTCGTGGTGGAACCAAAGAAATACCCATTTCACAAAGCGATGCATGGTACTCCGACCATATGATTATGAATGATGCCGCTGTGAATACCACATGGAATTTTGTTTTCAATTATATTAAATATTCTTCGTTTAGTGGAGAAAATCCCTTTATATATTTTGATGCTGAATTTGCTCAACAAAGGGTGGAAGAGATGCATCAAGTGGAAACCGACACCACCATAAATATCCTTAATTCTGCAAAGCCAAACATTGTATATATAATACTTGAAAGCTGGCCGGCAACGGTAATTGAGTCCATCAGTGGCGATGATTTTATTACTCCAAATTTTCATAAGTTGGAAAAAGAAGGTGTGCTTTTTACCAATTTATACGCCAGTGGAAATCGATCGCAGCAAGGAATGGTGGCGTTTTTTGCTGGTTTTCCAAGTTTGCCCATAACTACATTTACAAATTATCCCGAAAAATATTCTTCATTGCCAAGTATGGTGAAGGATTTGAATGAAAATGGCTGGAACTCAAGTTTTTACTTCGGAGGACAGCTCAGATATGGAAATATAAAATCATATTTGATGTATAATCAGTTTGATAAAATAATAGAGCTTGAAAATTTTGATAAATCTATACCACGTGGTAGATTGGGAGTTCATGACGAATATCTTTTTCAGCGAAGCTTAAATGATTTAAAAAATGAAAAGGAACCCTTTTTCCATGTTGTTTTTACGCAAAGCTCGCATTCGCCCTACGATCAGCCATTACAAAATGTCATAAAAAAAGATATTTCCGAATTACCATTTATTAATTCAGTTTATTATACAGACAAATGTCTGGGAGATTTTTTTGAAAATGCTAAAAAACAGCATTGGTACAAAAATACACTCTTTGTTATAGTGGCAGACCACAGCCATGTTAGCCATAAAAATTATGGTGTAAACACTTTCGAGTATCGACAAATTCCAATGCTGATTATGGGTGATGTTATAAAAGAGGAGTTCAAGGGTACTCAATATGATAAAATTGCATCGCAAACCGACATAACAACAACAATTTTGAAACAATTAGGACTTGATACCTCAAAATATAGGTGGTCCAAAAATTTATTTAACCCTTATACACCAGAATTTGCTTACTTTGAAATGAATGAGGGTTTTGCATGGCTAAATCCCCAAGGACAGTTTTTATATCACCTTGGCTTGGATAGGGTTTTTAGAAATGATTTTGACGATAGTCAGAAGCATTATGTAGATGATGCAAAGGCATATGTTCAAGAACTATTTCAAGAATTTTTAGATTATTAGATTATAGTTTAAAACAATATCAAAACTGAAACACAAAAGCTACTTGTCCTAAATGTTTTTCCAGTCGGTATTATAATTGATATTAGATGTAAGTTAGACTTGAGTTTACCAGCTTATTTCTCCTATTTTTTTGTTCAATTCTTTTATTCTGTCAATCAGATTGCTGAATGATAACGATTTTCCATAAATCATGCTACGTTGCATAGTTTCGTAATCTTGTTGCCACTGTATAAATACGCTTTCGGGGGGAATGATTTTTACGGCTTTAGGTGCGAGCGTATCATAGTCAAAACCACTTAAACCGATAAAGATACGGCGGTGTTCAACAATGTTTTCGTACAGCACTTTGTCCGCCAATGCTTTTTTAGCAATATCAGTACTCGCCATTTTTTCTAAATCATATAAATGGCGGCTCATCCGTTCTGTTCTTATTAGTTCTCCTGATTTAGAAAACTCCTCATGCAACAAGAAAATTTTCTCTAAAAACGTTCGTTCAGGAGCCACGGCATTTACTTCAAATGGAGGGTTTGCAAATTGCATTTTGGCAAAAGCCTCATCAACAATTGATTGTAGCTTTACCCTTTGCAAGGGCTCACTCATTGAGCGTCCGCTAATTTCTATTTTTACAACTGGTTTAATATAGTCGTTATCGTCAAACAATGATTGGTACGCAACTTCAATAATTTCGGGGTCGGTAGTTGTAATAGGTGTAATATTCACGTTTACCGTAAATAAATTAGCGGTTATGCCGTTGACCTATAGTTGTTTTTTAACATCAAACTGCATTTCTTCTCTTACAAATTTGCAGGTGGCACGACGCAAATCGTTACGTAACCGTGTATTTGTTTTCGTGAAATTAGGTTTCTCGCGGTTTATAGCAATGTCTATATCTTCAGAAAAGCGTTCTATTAAGTTGTAGCATTTACTCAAAGAAGTACCACCCTTGAACGACAAGTGTTCTGCGTAAGGCAATAAGAATAAAGCGTGTAATACTGCCGTTATCCACCAATCTTTTTCAACTGCAACTGCGGGTAGTGCTTTTCTTGTTGCTGCTTCAGTAAATGCGTTTCGCCTCGACTGTTCAGGTAAAGCTATGAAATTGTTTTTACTCATTTCCTTTGAGTTTTTGTAGTGAATATCTAATTATTTCTTTAATCCACGCAGGTGCAACCCGAATATCATGTTCCAAGTGCGATACTTTCTCTTTCATTAAAGCATTTTGTATTTGTTCAATCTCTACTTGACTAACATTCTCTTGACCAATGCTTTTTAAAGCCTGAATTGCCAAACGACTGATTTTGCCGATTGCAGCCACATTTTTGGGTGCTGTGCGAATGAATGAAATTGTGTAGTTGCCTACTTTGATGTTTCTCGCAGAACCGTCTGTAAGATAAACAATTTTCATAGGTACTTGTGTAGAAAGACCTAGCATATTCATCGCATAGGCACCTGTGGGAACGATTTTTGCTTTATCTCGCCGTGCAATAGCATCTGCAATATCTTCAATTTTTGGAGTAATTTTACCAATGATTTTGTCAATTTCGGGACGCACGAAAATACCAGCTGCTACTCTGTCAATTTCTCCTTTTTCCACCAATCTGTTAAGTAAACGTCTAACAGTTTCAGAACTGCCAAAAGAAGTAAAATTGTTGCTAAAAAAAAGCGTACCCCTCTTGGCTTTTTTTATTTTTGTAAGTATTTTGTCCTCAACTGTTTCACGCATATTATTAGTTGCTTATTGTCCCAAATATTGCAAATAATCGGGACAGATTTTCGACTGTAAAGGTAGTTCTTTTTTTATATCAATAATAAAATTAATGGAAAAATATACGTTTTTTTTTACTAATCCCCAAGGACAGTTTTTATATCACCTTGGCTTGGATAGGGTTTTTAGAAATGATTTTGACGATAGTCAGAAGCATTATGTAGATGATGCAAAGGCATATGTTCAAGAACTATTTCAAGATTTTTTAGATTATTAGAGAATAGTTAGCTCAAATCGTTTTTGCTAATGGTTTGATTATCAGTATGAAATAACATTTTAACAATTTTTATTTAGAGTAGATTAAAATAGAGGCAACCTTTTGACCCTTTTAGATGTTTATCTATTAAATAGTATAAACATTAAAATTTAAAGCCATGAAATCAGTGAAATTAGTATTATGGGCAATCTACTTAGGAGTTATGGCATTGTTATTGTCACTAACTTATATTTTTTAATCATAATTCCTAATTTGTTCAGGCGGGTTTTGAAGCTCAAGGAGTTTCGAAACCCGTTTTTTTATTTTCTATCGCATTCAATGAAGTAAAGTCGAGTAAATTTTTGTTTTTTTCACATTAGTTTTACCATTATGCACTAAAATATTCATTATCCCTAATAATATTGTGTAAAGTACTGATTTTATTATAATTTTGCAGTCAATTATTATTAATAAATCAATCTAAAAATGGAATCAAACCAGAAAAAACGACTATTTGAGGAGTTTCCACCCATTTCAACTCAAGAGTGGGAGAGTGTAATTGAGGCCGACCTAAAAGGTGCCGATTACGAAAAACGACTTGTTTGGAAAACCGACGAAGGTTTATCGGTTAGACCTTATTACAGAGAAGAAGACATTGAGAACTTAAACTATTTAAGACAAAACCCAGATGCTTATCCTTTTGTTCGTGGCAACAAAGGTGTAGAAAACAACTGGCAGATAGTTCAAGAAATTAGAGAAGAGGACTTGCAAAAAGCCAACAAAATTGCCCTTAAAGCTTTTGGACGCGGAGCAGAAGCTATTGCTTTTAATGCTTTTAATGTTAACGAAGTTGAAGATTTAGAAGTACTTTTGGCAAATATTTGTTTGCAAGAAAATCCCATTAGATTTCACAACGCAACATCATATACCCAGCTTTTTGAGGTAATTTCGGCTTATGTTGAAAAGAAAAAGTTAGATGTAACAAAGCTCGACATTCAGTTCGACAGAGATCCTATTCACTATGTTTTGCAAAACAATAAATTTCCAACCTCTAAGGCTGATGTGATGCAAAGAGTGCTGAATGTTGCAATTAGCGATTTGGTTCAGAAATCGAAAATCAGAACAATTTCTGTTAATGCCAAAACAATGCACAATGCAGGTGCACATATAGTTCAAGAAATGGCTTATGCATTGGCATGGGGAAATGAATATCTTGCTTTTGCAGCAGAAAAAGGTGTGGAAGTGGATAAAATTGCACCCAAAATGGAGTTCCAATTTGGAGTTGGTAGCAACTATTTCCTTGAAATAGCAAAATTTAGAGCAGTTAGAATGTTGTGGGCAAAGATTGTAAAACAATACAATCCACAAAACGAAGAATCTACGAAAATGAGATTGCATGCTGTGAGTTCATTGTGGAATAAATCAATTTACGATGCCAACGTAAATATGCTCCGCTTGACCACCGAAGGTATGTCGGCAGCAGTTGCTGGTTGCGACTCAATTATGCTAAACCCTTATGATATAAACTATAAAAAAGAAAATGAGTTCTCTTCAAGAATAGCTCGTAATGTGCAGCTTTTATTGAAGCACGAGTCATATTTTGATAAAGTTGTTGACCCATCAGCAGGCTCGTATTATATCGAAAATCTAACAGATATGTTGGCATCATCGGCATGGAGTCTGTTCCAAATAATAGAAGCCGAAGGCGGATTTATAGCCAATGTGGAGAACTTAAGCATAAAAGCAGCCATCGAAGCTACAGCGGTGCAAAGAGCAATAGATGTGGCAACAAGAAAAACTGTTATGGTGGGAACAAATCAATATCCCAATGCCAACGAATTTATGCTTAACGAAATTGAAGATATAAAAGAAGAAGAGTATGACGGACTTAATGCCAGTCGTCGTTCCGAAGGTTTTGAAAACCTCAGATTATCAACAGAAAAGTTTGTTGAAAATGGCGGTAGCCGTCCTGTGGTTTTCCTTTTGACAATTGGAAATTTGGCAATGCGTAAGGCAAGAGCCGGATTTGCAACAAACTTCTTTGGCTGTGCTGGATACGAAATTGTTGATAACAACGGATTTGAAACTGCTCAAGAAGGCGTTGCCGAAGCAATGGCGAAAAATGCTGATATTGTTGTGGTTTGTAGCTCCGACGATGAATATGAACAAGTAGTACCCCAAGTGAAGGAAGAGCTGAACAAGCAAAAGCTCAATGCAATAACAGTGGTTGCAGGATACCCCAAAGAGCTTTTGGACAGCTTTAAAGCCATCGGCGTTGAAAATTATATTCACGTTCGTTCCAATGTTTTGGAAGAGCTTAAAAAGTACAATAACTTATTAAACATTGAGAAACAAAACTAAGGAGAACAATCATGAGACCAGATTTTAAAAATATACCATATAAGCCCATAATCGATTCAGAGCATAACTTTGAAAATTGGGCAAAGGAAAATAATATATCAAAAGATTGGATGACTTCGGAGCAAATAGCTGTTAAAGCTGCCTATGGCAAAGAAGACCTTGCCGGAATGGAGCATCTGAATTATGCAGCTGGAATTCCTCCATATTTACGCGGACCATACTCAACAATGTATGTAATGAGGCCATGGACAGTGCGTCAATATGCTGGTTTCTCCACCGCCGAAGAGAGTAATGCATTCTATCGTCGAAATCTTGCAGCAGGGCAAAAAGGATTGTCTGTTGCCTTCGACTTGGCTACTCACCGTGGCTACGACTCCGATCACGATAGAGTTGTGGGAGACGTTGGTAAAGCTGGCGTTGCCATCGACTCAATCTTGGATATGAAAATATTATTCGACCAAATTCCATTGGACAAAATGTCAGTTTCTATGACCATGAATGGTGCTGTATTGCCCATTATGGCATTCTATATTGTGGCTGCCGAAGAGCAAGGCGTTAACCTTGAGCAACTTAGCGGTACAATACAAAACGACATTCTGAAAGAGTTTATGGTGCGTAATACATATATTTATCCACCAGAGCCATCAATGAGAATTATTGCCGATATTTTCAAATTTACCTCCGAAAATATGCCTAAATTTAACTCGATTTCCATTTCAGGATACCATATGCAAGAGGCTGGAGCCACTGCTGATATCGAGATGGCATACACTTTGGCTGATGGTTTAGAGTATCTTCGTACAGGGATAAAGGCAGGTATGAGCGTTGACCAATTTGCACCACGTTTGTCGTTCTTCTGGGCTGTGGGAATGAACCACTTTATGGAAATTGCCAAAATGAGAGCAGCACGTATGTTGTGGGCGAAAATTGTAAAACAATTCAATCCACAAAACATAAAGTCAATGGCTTTGCGTACGCACTCGCAAACCTCAGGTTGGAGTTTAACAGAGCAAGACCCATTCAATAATGTTGCACGTACTTGTATAGAAGCCATGGGAGCTGCCATGGGACATACTCAGTCGTTGCACACCAATGCATTGGACGAAGCCATTGCTCTACCAACAGATTTTAGTGCACGTATTGCCCGTAACACTCAGCTGTTTATACAAGATGAAACAAATATTTGTAGAGCTGTTGACCCATGGGCTGGTTCATACTATGTTGAATCGCTAACCAACGATATCGTTCGTCGTGCATGGGCACATATCGAAGAGGTGGAGTCTTTGGGCGGAATGGCAAAAGCTATCGAATCGGGAGTACCCAAAATGCGTATCGAAGAGGCAGCTGCTCGTAAACAAGCACGTATCGACTCTGGAAAAGATATAATTGTGGGAGTTAACAAATATCGCTTGGAGAAAGAAGACCCCATCGAAACTCTTGAGGTTGACAATACAACCGTTCGTTTGGCACAGCTTAAACGTTTGGAAGAATTAAAGGCAAACCGCAATCAAGCTGATGTTGATGAGGCTTTGGCAGCACTAACAAAGAGTGCCGAAACTGGCGAGGGTAATTTGTTGGCATTGTCGGTGGATGCAGCTCGCAAGAGAGCCACTTTGGGCGAAATTTCAGATGCTTTAGAAAAAGTTTACGGAAGATATAAATCGAAAATTAATTTAATTTCAGGCGTGTATTCATCAGAGACAAACGAAAATGATAGCTTCAAAAAAGCTACAGAAATGGCAGAAAAATTTGCCGAAAAAGAGGGACGCCGTCCTAGAATTATGGTTGCCAAAATGGGGCAAGATGGTCACGACAGAGGAGCTAAGGTTGTAGCCACAGGCTATGCCGATATAGGCTTCGACGTGGATATGGGACCACTTTTCCAAACACCAGCCGAAGCAGCCCAACAAGCTGTAGAAAATGATGTTCACATTCTTGGAGTCTCGTCACTTGCTGCCGGACACAAAACCCTTGTACCACAAGTGATGGAAGAGTTGAGAAAACTTGGACGTGAAGATATTATGGTTGTTGTGGGCGGTGTAATTCCACCACAAGACTACGATTTCTTGTACGAAAAAGGAGTAGCCGCAGTATTTGGACCCGGCTCAATTATCTCTGAATGTGCCATACAAATACTTGATATTATGTTGGAAGACTAATTCCAAACATAAATAATACTAAAAGGGGCTAAGTTTTGCTTAGCCCCTTTTTTTGGATAGTATCACAAAATTCTAAAAAACATCCGTTAAACCTAATTCTTTT
>JAAYKF010000035.1 GCA_012522535.1 Bacteroidales bacterium | reverse complement strand
CATGATTAAATATATTAACTGAAAAGTTAGTTTCCCATTTCTTGGGTAAACCGCTAAATTCATAAATAGGAAAAAATGAGGTTTGGAATTTACTTGATTTCCATTTGTTGCTATTATTTTTTTCTTTTCTATAATTGTACAGTTGTATTAGTGGAAGTCTAGATATTTCACTATAATTTATATTTATAGAACATAATTCCAAAAAATAGTTGATACTGTTTTTTGAGTAGTAATCAAGATTAGTTTTTTTCTTTTTATTTCTAAACTCATTGATAAAAAGCTTGTAATATTGTTTAGCAAGAGAGTAGGTTGCTTCAATATTGTTATTGTCAAATTCCTTGGCTTTTTTCATGTAGTTTATACGCTCTGTATCAGTCAGTTTCGCAAAATGAGCATTCCTTTCTCTGGCAATAATTAAATAAATAGTAGGATTTTCAGGATTAATATTTATTAAGTAGTCGAATAGAATATTTATTGAATCCTTTTCATTATTTGTTCCATATACTTCTGTTAAATAGCTTATTGCTTTGTTGTTAAGCCCGTCAACTTCTAGAAGTTTGTAGGCTACATCTTTTTTATTTCCCCATTTTTCTTCTGATTTATAGAAACTTAGTTCATATTCTAATTCTTCTACCGTCTGTGCAAAAGATGTGAAGCAAAACAGGGTCAAAAAAATGATAAGTGGTGGTCTCATTGCTTTTGTATTGAAGATAATAAATGTTCTATTTGCAAACAAATATAAACCATTTATGAGCATCTACAAGTGTTATTAGTATATTATTTTCAATTAAAGTGGTTAGCTGAGTTCCAAATGCATTGGATAATAGACTGCGGTGTCATCTGTCTATGCTTCGATGCTAGTTCACTTCGTTCACTATTGAAAATTCCGATACTATATTAAAAAGCATAATAAGGCATAGCCGAAATTAGGCGTAATTGAATTTGGCTATCGGAACTCAGCATGACAAATTTCCCACTTATCCAAGCTTTGAGCAAAGCCACAATTGATTGGTAACGAACTACTTTTACATGCTTCTAAGTTTCATAGTTTTAAGGTTTCAAAATCTCTCATCTCTCATCTATAATCTCACTCCTTTCCCCTAAAACCCCTACTTCATCCTAAATAAACCATACTTTGTTATAGTCCAGAGGATTTTGAAACCATCGCTGTTTTTTAATTTTTTCCCTTCGCCCTCGTTGCGAGGAAAGTAGTGTACAGGCACTTCTGCCACATTGTTTTTCTTCACCCTCATAGCTTTTATTATCATTTCAGCCTCAAAACCAAAACGATTTTCCTTTAATTTTAACTTCTCTATCAAACTTCTTTTCACAAGTTTGTAGCCACAAGCCATATCTGTGAGCTTAACATTTATTAAAACTGAGGTTAGAAAAGTGAAAAATTTATTTCCCAAATATCTTCTGTATGACGATAGTGGACGTGAAATCCCAGCCATATACCTTGACCCATTTATAAATTCCACATCAAGCTTTTTCATTGCTGTAAGCATAGACGGTATGTCGCTTGGCAAAAGCTCTAAGTCAGCATCTTGAATTAAAAAAACATCGCCATTGGCATTCTTAAAACCAGTTCTAACAGCGGCTCCTTTTCCAGAATTTGCTTCAAGTTTTATATGCATCAATGGAATTTTACCCTTGTATGCATCAATTATATCTGCACTTTTGTCAGTGGAAAAATCATTTACAACAACAATTTCACTCTTTCTGACGAAATCGGGAAAATTTAATTCATTTATCTTTTCAAGAACTATTCCGATAGTATCTTGCTCATTAAAAACAGGTATTATAATTGATAGAAACATTTGTTTAATCGAATATTTTATTGAAATGTTGGCTCGGATTTGCAGCCTTATATTTATTGCAGTCAGTCTCTATATTCACTGGTGTTGAAGGTTCTTTAAACCTCATGTCTTTATCAAAATTTAGCTTTTTATCTTCGTAGCACCGTCTAACAAAATCAGCCCAAATTGGGAGTCCAGTATTTGCACCCTGACCCAAGTCAGTGGTTCTGAAATGCACCGAACGATCTTCGCAACCCACCCACACACCGCAGGTTAACTGTGGAGTATAGCCCACAAACCAGCCATCGGAGTTGTTTTGCGTTGTTCCAGTTTTGCCAGCTATTGGCATATCTAATTTATATCTGTAACGCAATCTCGAACCAGTTCCGCCCTCAACAACGCCTTGCATCAGCCTAACCATCAGCCAAGCTGTTTGTTGATCAATTGCTTCGGAAGAATTTGGATTGAAAGATTCAATTACGTTGCCTTTGTTATCACATATTTTGGTAACATAATATGGCTTCATATATACTCCCTGATTTGAAAATGTTGAAAAAGCAGCTGTCATTTCCAAAACGCTGATGTCGGGCGTACCCAAGCATATAGAGGGAACGGCTTCCATTTCGGCAGTGATGCCCAATTTGCGAACCAAATCTACCACCGCTTGGGGTGAATATCTTTTAATTAAATATGCTGAAATATAGTTCACAGAATTTGCCAAAGCCCATTTTAGTGTTACCATTTCGCCTTCGCGGGCATCGTTGGAGTTTCGTGGTCGCCAGGTGGAACCATCGTCCATATCAAATGAAACAGGCACATTGGGCACTTCCGAACAAGGCGAAAGTTCGCCCTCTTGCATAGCCAAGGCATAAACAAAAGGCTTAAAAGTTGAGCCAACTTGTCGTCTGGAGAGACTCACATGGTCGAATTGAAAATGCTTATAATTTATTCCGCCCACATAGGCTCTAACTTTACCGCTACTGGGTTCCATTGCCACCAAGCCAGTGAGGAGATGCATTTTGTAATACAAAATCGAGTCCCAAGGCGACATCACAGTATCTTTTTCGCCCTGATAGGTGAAAATTCGCATTTCGGTAGGCGTTTTAAAATCCTTTTTTATATCCTCTTCCGTGAAGTTATTCTCTTTCAAAACGGCATATCGTGGCGAACGCTTCATAGCAGAGTTCATTATATTTTCCGTCTGTTCGGCAGTGAGTCTATAAAAAGGTGCATTTTTTACCCCTTTCCAGTGATTGAAAAATTTAGGTTGAAGGTCGTTTCCCAAATAATTTTGCACAGCAGCTTCGGCGTGAACTTGCATTCGGTAGTCGATGGTAGTGTATATTTTCAAACCGTCTTTGTAGATATTGTAATTACTGCCATCGGGTTTTGTGTGGTCGTTACACCATTTGACCATCTCTTGACGCAAATATTCTCTAAAATATGTGGCAACTCCTGCGGTGTGATCCTGAACTTTAAATTGCGACATGTCAATGGGAATTTCCTTCAATGAGTCATAAGTTTCTCGCGTTATATAATCATATTTTCGCATCTGATTCATAACCACATTGCGTCGTCTGGTGGCATTTTGCGGATTGCGTGTAGGACTGTAATATGTAGGAGCTTTTAGCATGCCCACAAGCAGTGCAGCTTCTGGAATTTCCAGTTCATAAGGCGTTTTGTTGAAATATGTTCTTGAAGCAGAATTTACGCCATGCGACATATTTCCAAAATCAACCGTGTTGAAATACATTGCAATTATCTCCTCCTTGCTATAATTCCGCTCTAATTTTGCAGCCACAACCCACTCTTTTAGCTTAGTTATTGCAAGCTTTATTTTTCCTGCTTTGGGGTCGCGGGGGAAAAGATTTTTTGCCAACTGCTGAGTAATGGTGCTGCCACCGCCTTTGTGGGTGAAAGTAGCAATACCAAAAGCAACACGAACAAGTGCCTTAAAATCAACTCCCGAATGTTTGTAAAATCTAGCATCTTCTGTCGAAAGCAGAGCATTGATAAGATGTGGAGACAAATCGCGATAGCTAATATTTGAACGATTTTCAATATAAAACTTGCCCAAAAGCTGACCATCTTCCGAATAAATTTCAGTTGCCAAATTGGTCTTAGGGTTTTCCAACTCTTCAAAAGAGGGCATAAAGCCCATCCAACCTATTGATATTAAAAGGATTAGAAGAAAAACAAATCCCAAACCAGATGCGTAAGCAATCCAAAATATTTTAACCAAATTGTATTTCGATTTGCTTTTAGACTTGCCCTTTGACGAATTAAACTTATTCATATTAAACCCATTAATAACTTATTTAACACTCTCTATCAATATGCCAGCACTCTTTATCCCTTTGAGTTTGTCAACCCTCATTCCATGCTGAATCTCAAACTTATAGATCCCCAGTTCAGAGAATCGGATTTTGGGTTTAAACAAGATTTTAGTGTCCTTGATTTTGCCGTTTCCCTTGCCATACCATTTTCCGCTTTGGTCGGCCAACATGCACTCAAGGGTATCCATAGAGTATTGCCCATTGGGGTATTCTGTTTTTAAAAATAGAAACAAATTCATATTGGGATAATCCTCTGTGTTACGAATAACAAAATAGAAATTAAAAACATCCAAGCTGTCAAGAAATTCAACTTCACTTTTCACAATCTCACCCACACTCCATGTTTCATTATCAAAATCTTGTGAATTGTGATAATATATATTGTTGTCGCAACTAACTACAATGATGGATAAAAGAATTATATAAATTGTTTTTTTCATAAAACTAATCTTCTAAGTTTTCGTCAAATCGTTGCAAATCATCACTTTCAATTTCCAAATTATAATCATTAACTTTATGATTTGTAATGGCAAATTTCTCTAAATTATCAGATTTTCTTCCTTTTTTATTGATTTTAACAATTCTCTCAACCTGTTTTAGTGGAATTGCATAAAGATGCGTTGGGTCGTCTTTGTAGTGATACCACACAAGCTCTTTTATAACATCATTTTTGTGATGATAGGCATCTCCATTCTTTGTTTTAAGCACAGTTTTTTCTTCGGGAAACCTTTCTAACTCCTTTAAATATGTTTCATATTCGTAATTGAGACAACATTTAAGTTTTCCGCACTGTCCGGCAATTTTTTGAGGATTAATGCTAATTTGTTGCACCCTTGCCACATTGGTTGTAACAGAATTAAAAGTGCTCATCCAAGTTGAACAGCACAATTCCCTACCGCACGACCCGATACCACCCACGCGGGCAGCCTCTTGACGAACACCAATTTGTCGCATCTCGATTCTAACTCTAAACTTCTCTGCAAAAACTTTAATCAACTCCCTAAAGTCAACCCTATCTTCGGCTGTGTAATAGAAAATGGCCTTTGTGCCATCTCCTTGATACTCAACGTCATTCATCTTCATGTCCAAGTTTAAATCTTGGGCAATTTTTCGAGTTAATATTAAGTTTTCATCCTCTTTTACAATAAATTTAGCCCACTTTTCCAAATCGCTCAATCGGGCTTTGCGATAGATTTTTTTCATTTCTGGACTGTCGGGGTCAATGCCTTTTCGCTTGCACTGATTCAATGCCGAAATGCCTGTTAAACAAATTATTCCCAAATCATGACCGGGGTTCGACTCCACAGCCACTATGTCGCCAACATTATATTCTTGGTCGTCATCAATTTTGAAAAATTCTTTGCGAGAGTTCTTAAATCTCACTTCAACAACTTTGTACAAAACGCCGTCGGCAGCTTTAGGAATATCTATTAAAGAGTCGTAAGCACTTAATTTGCAACAGCTGTCGCAATAGTTTTCCGAAAGTGGAATATCATTATTAGTCTTGGTGGAAAAACCACGAGACAAGAATTTATTGTTGTAAATGGCTACGGACTCAGTGCCTAAATCGGCTCGTGTTACGCAATCATACACACTGCTGTTGTCCTCTTCACCACTGTTTGAAAGTAAGTCCAGTTCCTTTTGTTCGTCATCAAAGTTTTTAGATGTTCTTTTTATATCAGATTTATTGTTATCCATTTCATGTATGTTATATCTACAAAAATACGTTTTTTTATTGAGTATCAATATTTATTAACACAAGTTTTATCCACTATTTTTTGAATTTACCAATTCAAATTATGGAGATTTACGAAAAATCTAAAAATTATCTTTTCAAAACACTTCCTATTCGCAATACCATATCCATAAAGATGACAAGTGAATATCCATTTCTTTCAATGTGTAATATGCTCTTATTCAGTTCATTAAAAATGAAGTCAATGTTTTTAGAGTTAATAAATGGACTAAAATTTTTCATAAAACCCATCTCCTCTTCACTTGCCGAAACCATAGATTCATCAACACCTTTTATGAAATTTTGCCTTGTAAGTTCTATGGAATATTTAAGAAAGTTTATCTGCTCATCTCTACTTTTTTTAGAGATTTTAATAACCCATTTATCCAAATTATCAATTCCACCGCCTTTTTGCATCACCTGAAAAGCCGAACGCATCATGTCGATATAGTTGCTCGTATTGTCAAAATCGCTAATTTCTTTCGACTCTTCCAAAGCCTTGTAAAAATTTCCATTCACATATCGGGCTATATTTGCAGCCTTTGCTGCCGAAACTTCATATTTATCAACTAGTGTGTTGCGGATAATATCATTGGGGTATTTGAAGATTTTTATTAGTTGCGAACGCGATCGAATTGTGTTTAATACATTTTCATAATCTTCCGTAATCATCAATATTAGCGAGTTTGCTGGCGGTTCTTCTATGGTTTTTAATAATTTTGGTGCTGCTGCATGAAACCATTTTTCTACCATCCAAACCACAAAAACTTTCAGCTTCCCTTCGTAGGTTTTTAAATTGATTTTTTCAATCATTCTTGAGGCGTCTCTCACCGTAATTGATGCTCGCTTATTCTCCTCCCATGCGTATGTAACCCACGATGATAAGGATACGTGTGCATGGTTGGATTTCAAATAACTTATCCACTTTTCGGTGTAATTTTCGCTGGTGGATTTATCGCTGGATGAGACATTTACAGTGGGAAAAATAAAATGCAAATCGGGATGTGCAAAGTTGTTGTATTTTATGCATGTGGGGCATATTCCGCAACTATCTGTTTCTGAAGGGTTTTCGCAGTTCAAATATTGGGCGTAAGCCAGAACTAAACCCAATTTATGAGTGCCTTCGGGACCATAAAACAGCTGTGCATGGCTAACCCTATTGTCCGAAATTGAGCGAAGCATTTTCCTCTTCAAATCATCGTGTCCAACAACATCTTTAAATTGCATAATTTAGTTTTTTAGTAGGTAAAACAGTGAAATAAAACTGCTTTATTAATCTTTTTCTTCTTCTTTTTTTAAGTTATTATCAAGTTTTTTTAATCCATACTTAGCTAAAAAATATGTGCCTAAAATCATAAAAGGCCATATAATCAACCATATTATTGTGTCAAATTCTGCCATAGTTATTTGATTATCAGGTTAATAAATGTTTTGATCCAAATTGTCGTCCATATCTTCTCTTTTTATTTTTGCCTTGTCGATGGCTCGCCAAGTGAAGAAAATATATGTTGCCACAACGGGAACGAAAAACGAAATATAGCTCATTGCTGTCAATGTATAATGACTTGATGAGGCGTTTTCTATGCTCAACGAGCTTTGTATATCTACACTTGAAGGGTAGAAGCAGGTGTTGTTGTAGCCCAAAACAAAGAAGAGTGAAAGCACTGTTAGAACTGTTCCAATACCGCTATACCACACTCCGCCATTGCATTTTTTAAACCAAGATAAAGCAATTCCACTTAGAACTAAAACTACTCCAGCAAGGAATAAAATCAATGCCAAAGGCATTTGAAGATAGTTGTTTAAATATTTATGTGGCTCCATAAAAACCTCCTTAGTATCTGGGTTTATGGCATATCCATCCATCATAAATAATCGGGCAATAAAGAATAGAAAAAACAGTAAAAATGGAATAGTATTTATCACCACTTGTTTTCTTGCCCTTGTTCTAATCACCTCATCATCAACGCTGTTGATTATGTACAGAGCTCCCAAAACTCTTGCCAAAAACATCACAGTTAGTCCCAGTGCAATATTTGTGATATTGAATAGAGCTTCAATTCCGTGCAATGAATTTTGCCATGTGGACGAGTTATAAGCATCGCGGACAAACTCACCACCGGTGAAGAATGTGGAAACAAGAACACCCAGTAGAAAAGTTCCCAAAAATCCATTTATATATAGAAAAATTTCAAAAACTCTTTTTCCATAAATATTACCTTTTTTTCTTCTATACTCGAAAGAAATAGCCTGAATTACAAAGCTAATTAGGAAGATTTTCCAAGCGTAATAGGCTCCGCCAAAACTTGTTGCATAAAAGAGCGGAAAAGATGCAAACATTCCAGCGGCAAAAACCACCAAAACTGTAAAAGTTAAACCCCACTTACGTCCCACAGAGTTGATAACCATAGATTTTTCGTCTTCGTTTTTCCCCAAAACATCAATCAATGTTTGACCACCTTGTACAAAGAGTAAAAAAACCAAAACCGATGCCACCAATGACATTATGAGCCACCAATATTGCTGCAAGGCTAATAAAGAAAATGAACTAATCATTTGAACCTCCTTTTTCCTCTTCTGGACCTTGTTTTATGGCATTGAGCATAATGCTAACTTCGGCAACCACTAAGGCTATCAAAATTATGAAAAACATCCAGAAAGTTAAAATTACAGATGAAGTATTTATATTTGAAACTGATTTCATTGTGGGCAATAAATCTTGTATTGTCCATGGTTGGCGACCCATTTCGGCAACTATCCAGCCCGCCATGGATGCCAAAAGAGCCAGCGGAAAAGAGAATATCCCAGCCCTCAACAACCATTTGTTTTTGAGTTTATTTTTCATGCCTAAATATAAAAACAATCCTCCTAAAAGAATTAAGAGAAGTCCTGTTCCAACCATAAGTCTAAAGTTGTAAAAAACCATGGGAACATGGGGCACAATGGTCTCGGGCTTGTCAAAATGACCATAGCCCATATATGCTTCATTCTCTCTGAAAATTTTCAGATATTGGGCTTTCAACTCCTCTTCACCATTTTTGTCGGCATCTTTGTAGTTGGCAAGGGCTTGCAATGCCAGTTTCCCTTTTTCAATTTTAGAGTTTGCCGACTCTATATTCCTCTCTTCATTTCCATAAACCAAATCGTTTATTCCGGGAACAAAGGCGTGTATATCGCGATAGCCAAGGAATGACAGGGCATAGGGAATTTCGTGTCTGAAAACAAAAACATCATTATCGTCACCAATTTGTTTTTTTGGGTTTAAGATTCCCAAAGTAACAAGTCCAGCTGCTTCGGTGCCATCGTAAAGTCCCTCCATGGCAGCTAGTTTAACTGGTTGATGTTGAGACACTTGATATGCAGAGCCATCGCCTGTGCCTGCAATAAATAGTGATGACAAAAGACCGAAAGAGGCAGCAAGAATTATACTTCTTTTGGCAAAAACAATATGTCGTTCTTTTAGAAGATACCAGCTACTAACGGCAATTATAAAGAAAGAACCCACAACAAAGCCCGATGCTGTTGTGTGTAGGAATTTGTTTATAGCAAATGGCGAAAGCAGTATCGACCAAAAGTCAACCATTTCGTGGCGAGCCAAATCGGGATTGAAGACCATGCCCACCGGGAAATTCATCCATGCGTTGGCAGTGAGTATCCAAAGTGCCGAAAGTGTGGCTCCAAGGGCTACAAGGTAGCATGAAACCAAATGGAACTTCTTGTCAATTTTGCCCCAACCAAAAAACATTACAGCAATAAAACTAGACTCCAAGAAAAATGCCATAATGCCCTCTGCAGCTAAGGGAGCTCCAAAAATATCACCCGAAATCCATGAGTAGTTGGACCAATTGGTGCCAAACTCCAAGCCAAGAATTATGCCTGTTCCAACTCCGATGGCAAAATTTATTCCAAAAAGTTTAGCCCAAAATTTTGCTAAACGTTCCCATTCCGGGTCGCCAGTGCGAACGTGAATGGTCTGTGCCATGGCAATTATATATGTCATGCCAATGGTGAGTGGTACAAAAATCCAGTGAATTAACACTGTCATAGCAAACTGTGCCCGCGACCAATCAACCAAACTTAAATCCATAAGATATGTCATAATTTATTCTTTTTGGTTTTTTGTTAAATCATTAGTTATAGCTTCAATACGCTGCTCTTCGCTATCCCATTTTGGTTTTAAATAGCGAGGATATAAAAACGCTTTCAAAAATAGATAAAATATTGCAAACTTTATAATTACAATAATCAAAAGCGACCTAAATATTTTCGATTGCCTAAATAGTTGTCTAATTGATGGCATTGAAACTCTTTCTTATATACAATTATTATTCAAAAAATAATTGGTGTTTTATTTTGAGACTTTGTTGTAAAGTGGTGCAGCATAGAGTTTTACGTCTTCGGCACTTATACGCTTATCGCAAAGAATCACCAATCGCTCTATTACATTTCTGAGTTCTCGAATATTTCCCGACCAATTTATTTTTTGCAATTCGGCAATGGCATCATCACTAATTTCAAGAGCTTGCCTACCTTGCGAGCCACAAATATCGTCAATAAAATGCTTTGCCAATAGTGGAATGTCTTCAATTCTATCGTTTAGATTTGGAACATGTATCAAAATAACGCTTAGTCGATGATAAAGGTCCTCGCGAAAGTTTTTCTTTTCAATCTCTTCCAGAAGATTTTTATTTGTAGCGGCAATCACTCTCACATCTACATTTATCTCCTTTTCGCCACCCACTCTGGTAATTTTGTTCTCTTGCAATGCCCTCAGAACTTTGGCTTGTGCCGATAGACTCATATCGCCAATTTCGTCTAAGAAAAGAGTGCCACCATTTGCCAGTTCAAAGTTTCCTTTTTTCTGCTTTATGGCAGAAGTAAAAGAGCCTTTTTCGTGTCCAAACAGCTCACTTTCAATAAGTTCGGAAGGGATAGCTGCACAATTTACTTCTATAAATGCTTGCCCCGATCTATTACTTTTTTCGTGAAGCCAATGAGCCACCAACTCTTTGCCAGTGCCGTTTTCGCCTGTAATCAAAACGCGTGCATCGCTGGGTGCAACACGCTCTATCATATCTTTTATGTGAACGATGGCTTTAGATTCGCCAATCATCTCATATTTCTGACTTACTTTTTTCTTCAAAATTTTGGTTTCAGTAACCAAATTAGATTTGTCCAAAGCATTGCGAACTGTTACCAAAAGACGGTTCAAATCAAAAGGTTTTGAAATATAGTCGTAAGCACCTTTTTTTATACATTCAACGGCGGTGTCTATGGTGCCATGACCCGAAATCATAACCACGGGAGTGTCGTACTTTTCTACAATTTTTTCTAAAACTTCGATGCCGTCCATTCCAGGCATCTTAATGTCGCATAAAATTAAATCAAACTTGTCATTATCTATTAGCTCCAAAGCCTTAACACCATCTTCGGCATCGGCAACCTCATATTTTTCGTACTCTAAAATGTCTTTTAATGTTCTGCGAATACTTATCTCATCATCAATAACTAATATTTTTGGCATATTTTTGTTTTTTTTGTAAAATTAGTAATTTTTCTTGTTTTTTTATCATTATACAATAATAAAATTGTATCTTAAAAAAATACTTGTACTTTTGAGGTTCAAAATAGAATTTTATGAAACGATATTTTTTACTCTTTTTACTGATTACAGTTTGTTCTTTTCCTAAAGCACAAGATTTGCCCAAAGGGATGACAGAAGCCGAAATTATAATGATGGAAAATTATATTTTCCCCACCACAGAACGAGCAAATAACTTTCCGCCCTCCTCTTCTGTAAGAGCCATGGCAGAATGGGAAGAGCAGCAAGCAATTTCCATCAGCTGGAAGTCGTATAATGCTGTTTTGGCCGAAATTGTTCGTCATGCACAAAATGAATGTAGAGTTATAATTAATTGCACCGACTCCAACAGTGTGAAAAATTATCTTATCTCATTTGGAATTTTCCCCAACGAAAATGTGGAATATTTAATTGTAAATACCAATTCTGTTTGGATTCGAGATTATGGTTCATATAGCGTTTATAAAGAAGATGTAGATTCTTTGTATTTGATTGATTGGGTATATAATCGTCCGCGTCCGCTGGATGATGTCATTCCGCAAGCCCATGCAAATTATTTAAACTTGCCACTTTTTGCCATGACACAAAGTCCATATAAAATAACCCACACTGGCGGAAATCTAATGTTTGATGGCTTTGGTACTGCCTTTTCGTCAAAATTGGTAATTGATGAAAATATCTCTTTTGGTCATGACGAAGCTTCCATTGATACCATTATGAAACAATTTATGGGTGTGGATAGATATGTGAAATTTGAGGTTTTGCCCCACGATGGCATTCATCACATTGATATGCATATGAAGCTTTTAGATGAAGAGACTTTGCTTGTGGGATATTATCCAGAGGGAGTTTCTGATGGACCACAAATTGAAGCTAATATTAACTATTTGATGAACAATCACTTGTCGGTTTTTGGAACGCCATACAAAATTGTACGTATTCCTATGTTGCCAAATCAGGCAGGAAATATGTGGCCCAGCGATGGCTCATACTATCGTACATACACCAATGGAGTTTTCGTAAATAAGTCATTTCTATATCCCAGTTATTATGAAAAATACGACACCACTGCATATAGAATTTATAAAGAATTATTGCCTGGATATAATATTGTTCCCATTCACTCCGACCCCGATCCAATTTCGGCAAGTGGTGCCATTCACTGCATTACAAATAATATTGGAGTTGCCGACCCCATTGTGATTTTGCATCAAAAACTCTCAGATACTTACAATCAAAGTGATGATTATGCTGTTGTTGCCATGGTAAATCATATCTCGGGAATAGAAAATCTTACTTTGTTTTATCGCACAGATACATTAGAATCGTACACGGCAATTCCCATGGGAATGACCTATAGCGGTGAAAATATGTGGGCAGGCTATATACCTGCTCAAGAGGCTGGAAATTCAATTTATTATTATATAGAAGCCAATGCTGTTTCAGGAAAAACTATTCTACGACCCATTACAGCTCCCGCTGGATATTGGAAATTTGATATTTTAGGTACGCCAGATGCAATTGAAGAATTTTCGAGAGGTGCCAGTGTTCATCGCTTGTACCCCAATCCAGCAAAGGCAATTACTTGTGTTGAAATAGAGTTTGACAAAGCACAAAATGCAAATATTTATATTACTGATATGCTCGGCAAAAAACTTGAAGATGTCCATTATGGCGAAGTAAGGCAAGGTTTACAAAATGTTTTCTTCGATGCCTCAAACTTGACAAATGGAATTTATTTTGTGATAATTGAAACTAAACAAGGCAAGTCGGTTGCGAAATTTTCTGTCTCGCAATAGTAAATAGTAAACGAAGACAAAAAATTCTCAAGAATGCTTCCTCTGTGTACTCTGCTTCTTCGTGGTTGAAAAAATATTCTCTATTCTCTATTCTCTATTCTCTATTCTCTATTCTCTTTCTCCTCATTTAAGCATTCCCCTTCGAGACAAAGAAAAGTGCAGTTACAGCTGGGAAAATATACACCACAAGTTCTTTATAGATAAGGTCGCCGCGGTAGCCTTGGAAAATAAAGAAGAGAGAAATAAGGAAAACAAAAAGTCCCGAAATAACGGTTAAAGAGGCATTTTTTCGGAAGCCACCAGCAAAAAGCAAAATTCCAAAAATAAAATATATAAGTTTTACCAAATAATAGACATTGTCAAACTTCATTGTTTTTACTTCATTAAAGAAATAAAACACAACAAAAACAACAACAGAGATTCTAAGTAGCCATTTGGCAATATTTTCTAATGACTTTATGGGTTTCATTATCTATATATTTTGAAAAAACCTATCGCTATTTGCGATAGGTTTTTTATGGTTTTGAAAATTATTATTTGTTTTTCAGAGCAAATTCTCTACCAGCACGAATGGCGTTGATGTTAACATCCACCACCTCTTCGCCTTTGCTTCCAAATTGTCTTCTGATGGCATCTTCAAGGCTGTCGTAGTCCATGTTTAGGAATGGAGAAGCAGCACCAAGAATAACCATATTTGCCGATCGTGGCGATTCCAAATCGCGAGCTATTTGGTCGGCATTAATTATAATTTTTTGAGAAATTTTATTCAACTCTGCCAAAACATCTTCCATTTCTGGATAGTTTGGAATGTTTTTAAAAGGCTGGTCGTTGGTAATTACCCAGCCATCTTTTGCCAAATATGGCAAATAACGAAGTGCCTCCATAGGTTCCACCGAAATAATTAAATCGGCTTGCCCAAGAGCTATCAGGTCGGAGTGAATAGGCTTATCCGAAAGACGCAAATTGGATTGCACATCACCACCTCTTTGACTCATTCCGTGTACTTCAGCCTGTTTCAGATACAAGTCGTTTTTTAGGGCAGCTAAACCAATTGTGGCAGCAATGGAAAGAATACCTTGTCCACCAACACCTGCCAATATTATATCTATTTTCATCTTATTCTGTTTTAAATTATTTCGATTTATTTTCTTTGTCTTTGAATCTTTGTCTCATTCTTCTATTGAGAGTTTGGATACATTCACGTGTTGGGATAATAACACTAAGTCCATTATACTCAACCTCTTTTGCAATTATTTCCACATTCTCAGCATGGAATTTTTTCAGAGGTCTAATCACATGAAGATGTTCGGGGTCAACGCCCAATCCAAGACAAATTTGTTCAATTTTTCCAAAAGCGGATGATGTTTGACCGCCTGTCATACCAGCAGTTGAATTGTCAAGAATTAGAACTGTAATTGGACTATTGTCATTAATGGCGTCAAGCAAAGATGTCATACCCGAGTGAGTGAAAGTAGAGTCGCCAATAACTGCCACTGCTGGAACCAAACCTGCATCTGCAGCACCTTTAGCCATGGTGATAGAAGCCCCCATGTCAACACAGGAGTTTATGGCGTTGAAAGGAGGTAGTGCTCCCAAGGTGTAGCAACCAATATCTGAAAAAACTCTACCATCGCCATACTTCTCCATAACTTCATTTAATGCATTGTATGAGTCGATATGTGAGCAACCAACGCACATTGCTGGAGGACGTGGTTTTACAATTTCTGGAACTGGAGCTCCTTCGTAAAAGTCAATGCCAAAAGCACGTGCCACATGGTCAGGATTTAACTCGCCAGTACGTGGTAAAGTGCCATCTAAACGACCTAAAACCTCCTTGCCATTATCCAAAACTCCCCTAATTTGCTCTTCCACAAATGGGTAGCCATCTTCAATAACTATGATTTTGTCCACCGAATTATAAAGCTTTTCAACCATATGGCGTGGAGTTGGATATTGCGATATTTTTAAAATTGGGTAAGGGCAACCATTGGGGAAATTTTCCAACAGATAGTTGTAGCCAATTCCGCATGCAACAATACCCATAGACTTGTCTTCCCCTTCAATAAACTGATTGAATGACGATTCTTCAGCCTCTTTTTCGAAAGAAGTTTGTTTCTCAATTAATTTATTATACTGTACACGAGCATTAGCTGGAAGTAAAATAAATTGTCTTAAATTTTTAGGCATTGAATTTTCGTTCTCATCTCTTATAGGAGCAAGCTGAACGCCAGAACGTGAGTGAGCCAAACGGGTTGTAACTCTAACCAAAACTGGTATTTCATATTTTTCTGAATATTCAAAAGCGAAGCGAATAATATCGTATGCTTCTTGCTGATTTGATGGCTCAAAAGTTGGCATCAAAGCAAATTTTCCGTAATAGCGTGAGTCTTGTTCATCTTGCGAAGAGTGCATAGATGGGTCGTCGGCAACAAGTATTACCAAACCACCGTTTACACCAGTAATGGCCATATTCATAAAGGGGTCGGCAGCAACGTTCAAGCCAACGTGTTTCATACAAGCCAAAGCTCTTTTGCCTGCATACGACATCCCCAAAGCACCTTCCAAAGCCGTTTTCTCATTAGCCGACCATGTGCTTTTGATATTTCTCTCTTTGGCCACCTTCGACTTCTGAATGTATTCGGTAATCTCAGTTGAAGGAGTTCCAGGATATGCATAAACGCCAGAAATACCAGCATCAATAGCAGCTTGTGCTATGGCTTCGTCTCCTAATAATAATAATTTTTGCATAGTATTTATTGTTTTAATTTATCTATTAAATATACTTGACAAAGCTACTTATAAATTTTTGAAATTACAAAAAGAAAATTGGAAAATATAAATTCTTTTCGCCTCGCAACAACAATGCATAGCCTATATATGACGCAGATGAGCAAGAAAAATAAATGTCGATTTCACACTTATCAACAATTTGGATTGGATAAAATGTAATTTAATAATACTTTTAAAAACAAACGAAGAACTAATTTTGTAAAATGGAAATATTGTGCGATGTCCAAAAGTAAATTTGTATTAAGCGATTTTGATGATGATGATGTTTTTGCTGGAGGTGTTTTGATTAAAACCCCTCTGGAGGACTATCGTATAGCCGCACATATAAACCTTATGGCTAAATTGGACATGACAAGAAGTTACGATTTGAAAGTGAGAAACAGAATGGGGGAAGTGGTCAAATTTCGTAGTTTTTATTACAAAAATGATATTGGTAAAATTAAATTTTATCTAATAAATAATGTGGGAGAGGTGGAAAATAACCCTATTGAGCAGAGCCAAATGACTCTGTTTCAGGAAAATAGACCATTGAAATACTATCTTTTTGGAAAAAGAAACTCATCGTTCTATCCCGTAGGTGATATAATTCCAGATTATTATTTCATCATAAAACATCCACACTCATATTATGACTTTGAAAAATTTATTGAGAAATTAGAAATTCCTAAAACCAACTTGATTTTAGCTAAAAACAAAATGTATAAAGTAGCCAATGAGGATATTATTGATAATATTGAGTATAGTTTTATGAGTAATAAAGATAACAGTATGCAAAATATAAGGCAACGAATTCTTACTAATCAAAACTTGGAAAGAGATGAGCAAAAACCCAAATTTATTAAAAAAACATATGATATGTAGATAAATTTTGATAAAAAGTTTGCATAATTGAATTATTATGAAACAAATTCGAGAAATATCTGTTTAAGCTTATGTAAATGAATATTTACAAATTAATATAATTTAGAAATAAACATAAAAACTAAAATTTAATAGTATGAAAAAATTAGTATTATCAGTAATTTTGGCAGCATTTGTATTCAATATTGCCAATGCACAAGAATTAGTTACGAAAAAAGGATTTCAAATTCTACCCGAGCAAGGTGATTTTGTAATCGGTTTCGACGCTGTACCTGTTGTTAACTTTGCACTTAATGCTGTAAATATTATGAACAACACTGGGCAAACAGCTCAGCATCCTGGTTTTGTGTCAGGTTTCAATAACATTATAGTAGGAAAATATTTCTTAGAAGATAACATAGCAATTCGTGCCAGATTTGGCTTCGATGCAGGAAATAACAGCTTTACAGATTACTTTGATAATCCAAAAGATGTTTTTAACTATCCAGGTGAACCAGAAAAATGGGGCGAAGTTAAAGATGTTACTACAAATTCAGGAAAAGATATTTTCTTGGGAGCAGGTCTTGAGTTCCGCAGAGGACACAACCGTTTACAAGGATTTTATGGTGGTGAAGTTTTAATCGGACTAGCTTCCAATTCAACCAAAACAAAATATGGTGTTGAAATGGACAAAGAAGCAGCCGACAATTTCTACACAAATGCCGATGGTTCCTTAGTTAGCTCTGGTCGTGTTTTAAAAGCAAGATCTGGAAATGCTATAACATTAGGACTTCGTGGATTTGCTGGTGTTGAGTATTTCGTAGCACCAAAAATTTCGTTGGCTGGTGAGTTTGGCTGGGCATTAGGCGTAGTAACAAATCCACGTGGAAGCGTTAAAACTGAAACATGGGACGGTACAAACTT
>JAAYKF010000034.1 GCA_012522535.1 Bacteroidales bacterium | reverse complement strand
GAGACGAGGATTCCTCTATCATATTTGGTGCTACAAATATTTAATCCCTAATGGGATTAATAATATCGATTGGGAAAAAATTATAGTCCGATACCTTTGGAGAGTTTTGTTATGGCAGTTGGTGTTGCTAATGTATCTAGCAATAAACATCTATCGGTTAATTTGCCGATAAGGTGTGTTTATCGGCTTAAATGCCGTTAATATTTCTGTATAAATATAACAATCTTGTAAGTTTAGGTTTAACCATCGGCTTTTACCGCTGTAAAATAATAAAATATCTTGGCTTGTTTCAGGTTTTAGTGTTGAATATTGCAGTCTGCCTGCAAATTTACCTATAAAATGTTGTGTTTTGTTGTTTTATTATGTATTTTTGCACAGTTATTACAAATTCAGTCGGTTTATGATTTTAAATTTTAGTGTTCAAAACTTTGGTCCTATAAAGGAGAAACAAATCCTCTCTTTTGAAGCGGAAAAAACAGATAAGCTTGAAGATACTTATGTGGTAAAGATTGGGAAACACAGAGTGCTAAAGCTTGCATTGATTTTTGGTGCTAATGCATCAGGAAAAACAACAATATTAGATGCTCTTGATTTTCTTCAATACATTGTATTGCGGCCTGAAGTTAATAAGTATGCCGAACTTAGTTTTTATCCTTTCCTTTTTGATTCTCAAACTCCTAAGGAGACTTCAGAAATAACTTTAGAGTTTTTTCAAAATGATATTAAATATCTTTATGAAGTAGAATTTACTCAAAAAGCTATTATATCAGAGGTTCTTTATAGTTTTAATCCAAGAAAATCTGTTGTTTATAAACGAAGTACAGATTTATCAAATCAGTTTACACAGATTTCTTTTGGAAATAAAATAAGTGTTGATAGCGTTTTTGTTAAAACCCTTGAGGCTAATACATTATGGAATAATACTGTTTTAGGAGGTTATCAAAAAACGAATATTAATAATAAAGAGTTGCAAGAAGTTGTTAACTGGTTCTCAAAATATTTGAAGCCGATGGTGCATAGTAGAACAGAATTGGAGGAGTTTGTAACCTCGAAGATGAAAAGCAGTGAAATCTCCAAAAGTGATATAATAAGAATTCTAAGGAAGGCTGATTTGAATATCTCAGATATTGTTATAAATGAAAAAGAGATGGAAGTTAATGAAGATTTTATAGAGTTTTTAAAGAAACAGGGCTTAGCACCCAATGATAGAATTAAAGAGATTGAAGAGAAGGGTAGCTTGAAAACTGAAAATCTTGAGTTTACACATACAGTTGACAATGTAAATTACAACCTGCCAATTGAACTAGAGTCGGAAGGAACCAGACGTTATTATGGTTTTGCTGGCTTGTTGGCTTTGTTAGTAACTACACCAACTGCTATTCCCATAGATGAGTTGGAATCCTCTTTGCATCCTGATTTATATGAACATTTTCTACTTATGTTTCTATTAAATTCAAATAAGTCGCAGCTTATTGCAACAACGCACAATAGGGAGATTTTGGGCAATAGAGATTTATTTAGAGATGACGTAATTTGGTTTACAGATAAGCAAGAAAATTGTACTACTGAGCTATATTCACTTGCAGATTTTGATAGCTCTGTAATTAGAAATACAACAAATGTCCTAAATGCGTATAAGAGTGGTAAACTAAGTGGAACGCCAAATTTTGGAGATGTTTTTTTAGATTTAGGCTTATGAGACGAAGAAAAAATATCAGTCATAAAGTAAAAACTAGTATAGCTGTTGTTGTGGATGGCGAAACAGAGGTTTTTTATCTACAAATGCTAAAGCGAAATGAAAGAAGAATTCGAGTAAACATTGAGCCTAAAATTCCTAGCAGGAAAAGCTTGCAGGAGCAGTATGAACTTGCTCTTAGTTTATTAGATAAGGAGTTTGCAAAAGTTTTTTGGATAGTTGATTTAGATGTAGTTTTGAAGGAAGATAAAGAAACACCAAAGGGGCAAAAGCCTGTGGTTCAGCAATTTTTAGAGTACAGAGAAAAGCTAATAAAAGAAGGTGTCGTTGTTATTGTAAATAATCCTTGCCTGGAATTTTGGTTTCTACTTCATTTTGAACAGACATCAAGATTGTTCTCTAAATGTACCAGTGCAGAAAAGGCATTGAAAACATATTTGTCCAGCTATGAAAAGAAGAAAAAATATCTGACCAAACAAGATGATGATATTTACTTAAAGCTTAAGCCATATCTGAAGGATGCAATTTTCAATTCTTCGAGTTTGGGAAACTTTAATAACCATAATCCTAAAAAAGCTATGTGCGAGATGGAAAAACTATTCCAAACTGAAGAGTTGAAAGGAATATTTGAATAAATAATATTTAAACATTTTTGTTTCAAGAGGAGAATATTTTCCTTTGCGTATCTTTGCGTCCTATTAGTTACGCTGAGTTTCGCGGAGATTTTTTTTGCCACGATATATTATTGTTCTGCGTATCACTGCTCCTCTGCGTATCCCTGCGTCCCTGTGGTTACGCTGAG
>JAAYKF010000033.1 GCA_012522535.1 Bacteroidales bacterium | reverse complement strand
TTTTGGAAAAAATTATTGGCATCGGAAGCCGAATATCCATATATGTTTGTGTGAAGTTTAAACTGATGTTTTTTATTGAATTGCTCTAAAACTGAGTCGAACTCTTTGGCTGTACCAACGCCATTTATATAAATATTTCTTTCACTATCTAAGCCTCCAACCATATTGAGGTTTATCATATATTTAATTTTAGAAATGGGAATTAGCTCTTCTTTTAGAAAAACTTTTGAGCCCAAATACTGGTACTCTTTGGCAGAAAATGAGACAAAAACAACAGAGCGTTTTAGTCGTCTTCTGTTTTTAGAAATCTTCTCCGACAAATCGAGGAGCATAGCCACAGCAGAAGCATTATTGTTTGCTCCACTATGTATGGCAATTGTATCTGTTTTGTGCGGATTTAGGTTCAAATCGCCATATCCAATATGGTCGTGATTGGCTGCAATGATGATATATTCATCTTTTAGAACTGGATTATTGCCTTCAATTAAACCAACTACATTTGAAGCTGTGGATTTTTCATATTTTAGCTCAGTGGCATTGGCTATTTTGGCTGGAATAAAAACACCTTTTTTCTCCATTGGGTAGTTGTAGTTTTTTTCCACATTATCGAAGTTTATTCCATAATTCCAGAACAACTTACTAGCTGCTTTTCTGCTTGCATTTATAGCTATAATACTCTTATTTTCAAGGCTTTGAACAATTCTAAGAGGCATTAAACCATCCTCCTCGCTAAGATATTTTGGCGAGACTAAAACAATACCTTTTGCACCTCTTTTTCGAGCCATTTCTATCTTTTGGGCATCAGAGGCAAAGGGGTAAAACTTAGAATTTTCATTTTGTGGATCTGGCACTCCGCGTATCACCACAACCCACATTCTGTTTATATGAAAAGTGCTTGGATAATCGCACCATTTTAGGCTATCGGTCTCAATATCAAAGCCATAGCCTGCAAAATAAACATTTGCAAAAAGTGAGTCGTTTTTGGTAAGATTTATGGGTAAATAATCTTCGCCCAATTTATAATCGATATTGAATAAAGAAAATTTATTTTTCTGTGTTGCTTCAACTTTTGTTATCACCTCAAAATTCAGAAATCCATCTTCGCCAAGAAGTTCCAAATTTTGCTCTTTAAAAATATTGCGTATATATTTTGCTGCTTTTTGCTCTCCTAAAGTTCCTACTTTTCTTCCTTCGAGAGTGTCGGAGCATAGAACTCTAATATGTTTTTCAAGATTGTGCGTAGATTTTTGTCCCACTGCACTTATTAGCAATATTTGAAGAAAAAAAGTGAAGATAAAAGTTTGACGCATTTGCAAAATCTTATTGTTTGAACAACTTATTTACTTCGCCAATGTAGTTTAAAATCTCTTCTCTTCCAATTTTTTTAATAGCTGAGGATATAAAATAGGGTGGAAATTCTTCCCAAGTTTCTGCAAGTTTTGCTTTATATTCTTCAACTAAATTTTCCATCTTCACTTCGGAACTTTTATCGCGTTTTGTGAAAATAATTGCAAATGGAACTTGCCACATGCCAAGATTATTAATAAACTCAATATCAATATCTTGTGGTGGTATTCTAGAGTCTATCAATACAAAAACACTCATCAAATTTGGCCTCATGGTGAGATAATCCGACACCATTTTCATCCATTTTGCTCTACTTGTTTTAGATATTTTGGCGTAGCCATATCCGGGCAAGTCAACCAAAAACCAATTCTTATTTATAATAAAATGATTTATCAACTGCGTTTTCCCCGGCGATGACGATGTGCGTGCAAGCTCTTTGTGATTGCAAAGCATATTTATAAGAGAAGATTTCCCCACATTAGACCTGCCTATAAAGGCATATTCGG
>JAAYKF010000032.1 GCA_012522535.1 Bacteroidales bacterium | reverse complement strand
TAAAGCTTCTATTGTTGATGCTTCAGAGCTGCTACCTATAGTTTTTATTACCTTATATTTGCCCCTACTTTTATCAATTATTTGAATACTAATAACTCCACTTGGGTTATGTTTTTTTCGTATAAACGTGCCTCAAAGATATATCTTTTTTGGGCTGGGACACCCAAAATGGTGTCCCAAAAATTATATTTCACTGAAATTCAGTGAGTTGAAGAATTGTTAAATTAAAAGTGTCGAAGTCAGGAGATTGTGTCGATTTGTTCATATTAAAATCATTGTTTTTTATTTCATTCCATTTTGCTATTGTATTTTCATTACTGATGTTGTTTGACTGAACATAATATACCAATTCATCATATTCTGTCTCTAACCAATACTCAAATGAAGGAGGAAGGTCTAACTCTCTATATGAATTTTCTTTTGAGTAGGCAAAAATTGGTACAGTTGAATTGTCAGCAGAAACAATAACAAAATCAAAATTCTCAAAAACAACGGTGTGGCGTGTATCTATTCCTTTAAATTGTTTCGTTATAGTTTTTTTATTGATATGTAGCTTTTATTAGGATTTAAATAGTAATAGTAATTCAAAGCTACTTGCTTTGCTTCCGTTGAATCGACCAGAGCTGAAAATAAATATAATGGCAAAAACAATACTATGACAAATAATGTGCTTTTCATACCCTTTCTTTTAAGGTGTTACATAAATTGGATTTGTTGTGGTGGTATATATAGTTCCGTCAGATTCTTTGTAACTAATAGTAAATGACTGCAAACAAGTCGTATCAGTTGTTGATGATAAAAATAAACAAATATATGAATGGCAACGTGGATGAAAAAGGTTTATATAACTTAGATTATTTGAAATTGTCTCTCCATTATAATAGTTGATTTTAAACTTAATAATATCATTGATGGTGTCTCTTGATGTACCATTACCTGTATAATAATTTGCTATTATGTTCAAAGACTCAATATTACCGACAACCGAGTCGTCATAAGTACCACATGGAGGCCATTCTCCCATATATTTAGTATCGAACCTTAGTGTCATTTTAAGGCTATCATATTTGCAAGAATCATTAATCGCACAATTAAGAATACAACTCAATGCTGTTGTTTTGCTCGACCATGTGCAATATTTATCTCCTTTAGGTTTCTTACAAGAGTTTGTAAAAACAATCAGAAATGAAATTAAAACCATTAAAAGGTTCATTTTTGTTTTCATTTTATCTTTCATTTTTGTCAAAGGTAATCATTTATTATTATAAAGCATAACATATCAAAAACTCTGGGTTCAAACAAAACTAAGGTCCAAATGTTAGTGAGTTAAATAAACTCAATTTAGATTGCATATAAATAAAATCAATATAAAAATGGCTAACAAAAAATATAATAAAGATGAAATATTAAAGGACTATCTTTTGGTTCACGAGAGTCGTCAGGCATCAATTATGGGTCGAAGAGAGGTTTTGACTGGCAAGGCAAAATTTGGAATTTTTGGTGATGGCAAAGAGCTAGCACAGGTGGCTATGGCAAAGCAATTTCGTCATGGCGACTGGCGTTCGGGCTATTATCGCGACCAAACTTTTATGATGGCGATTGGAGAATTTACATTGACAGATTTTTTCAGTCAGCTGTACGGAAGTACCGAAGATACAGGCTGTACCACCACTGGCGGACGGATGATGAACAATCACTTTGCCACCAAAAGTTTGACCGAAGATGGCGAGTGGCGTCCACTGAGCAAGCAATATAATAGCTCCGCCGACATCTCTCCCACTGCTGGGCAAATGCCCCGACTTTTGGGCTTGGCGTTGGCATCAAAAGTTTTCAGAAATGTGGAGGCTCTCAAAGATATGAAACAGCTCTCGGAAGGTGGTAACGAAGTAGCCTTTGGCACCATTGGCGATGCCAGTACATCTGAAGGGCATTTCTTCGAAACCCTTAATGCTGCTGGTGTGATGCAAGTGCCTATGGCAATTTCTGTTTGGGACGATGGTTATGGGATTTCAGTTCCTAAAAAATATCAAACTACAAAAGGGAGTATTTCTGAGCTATTAAAAGGCTTTGATTCTGACGAGAAAAATGTGGGTATTAAAATTTTCAAAACCAAAGCTTGGGACTACCCTTCATTGTTGGAAACATATGAAAAAGCCATAAATTTAAGTAGAACAGAGCATAAGCCTGTTTTGATACACGTGGAAGAGACTACCCAACCACAAGGGCACTCTACATCAGGCTCTCATGAGAGATATAAGAATGAAGAGAGGATGAATTTTGAGAAGGAATTTGACTGTAATTTGAGATTCAGAAATTGGATTATAGATGAAAAATTGGCAACTGCCGAAGAGCTTGATGCCATTGAAAAAACAGCTTTAGAAAACGTCAGAAAGGCTCGCAAAGAGGCTTGGGATAACTTCTTAAATCCCATTAAAAAACTTAGAGATGAATTGGAGGAGCTTACCAGCGTAAAAACTTGTAAGTGTCCCAAATCCAATATAATGGAAAAAGAGATTGAGGCTTTGAAAAAGATTGCCGAGCCCACCCGCAAAGATGTCATTGCCACAGCAAAACATATTTTGAGGTATATGTGTAAATCATGTAACCCCAACAAGCCTGTAAAGGAGCTTTTACGCAAGTGGGTTGCCCAGCAAACAGAAGATGGACACCGCAGATATAGCTCGCATCTATACAGCGAAACCGACAAATCGCCACTGAAAGTTGCAGGTGTAGAACCTCAGTTTTCTGAAAATTCTAAGATGGCTCCCGGACGTGAAATCCTAAATCGCAATTTTGAGATTCTATTTGAAAAGTATCCCGAAATGATGGCATTTGGCGAAGATGTGGGTCAAATTGGAGGTGTAAATCAAACATACGAAGGTTTGCAAGAGAAATTTGGCAAACTCCGAATTAGCGATACTGGCATTCGCGAAGCTACCATTATGGGACAAGCTATTGGTCTATCACTGAGAGGATTACGCCCCATTGCCGAAATTCAATATTTCGACTATCTGCTTTACGCTTTGCAAACCATGAGCGACGACTTAGCAACTACAAGGTATAGGACGATGGGCTACCAAAAATCGCCAGTGATTATCTCCACACGCGGACATAGATTGGAAGGAATTTGGCATTCGGGCTCGCCGCTAAGCATGGTTCTGAACTCCATAAAAGGTGTTCACGTGCTAACGCCACGCAATATGACTCAGGCTGCAGGATTTTACAATACTGTTATGGAGGGCGACGATCCAGCTCTAATTATTGAGCCACTAAATGGCTATCGCTTACGCGAAAAAATGCCCGACAATATTGGTGAATATAAGATACCTTTGGGTGAAGCCGAAATTCTAAACGAAGGAAATGATGTTACATTGGTTACCTATGGGGCTTGTGTGAACATTGCCAAAGATGCTGTGGAGCAACTAAAAGAGTTTAATATTTCTGTGGAACTAATTGATGTTCAATCGCTTGCACCTTTCGACACCAATCATACCATTGTAGAGTCATTGAAAAAGACCAACAAAATTTTATTCTTCGACGAAGACGTTCCCGGAGGGGCAACTTCGTATATGATGCAAAAAGTTTTGGAAGAGCAAAGAGGATTTTATCACTTAGATAGCGAACCACGCACCCTAACGGGCGAAGAGCATCGTCCGGCATACACCACCGATGGCGACTATTTTTCTAATCCCAATGCCGAAGATGTTTTTGATGCAGTGTATGAAATGATGCACGAATATAATCCTAACAAGTATCCACAAATTTTTTAACTTCGTAAAATTAATTCATTATATACAATTATGAACAGCAACTCATTTTTGAATAACATTGACCCAAACTTAATTGAAGAGTACTACAAGATTTACAAAAGCAATCCCGATGAGCTTGATGCTTCGTGGCGAAATTTTTTCCACGGCTTCGACTTAGCTTTAAATCAGTTACCAACGATGCCCGGTGTTAAAACCGAGATAGTTTCGGGCGAGTTTAATGTAATTCACCTTATCAATGCCTATCGCGAAAGGGGTCATCTTTTTGCCAAAACCAATCCCGTTTACGAACGTAAAAATCAAAGTCCAAATTTGGATATTGAGCATTATGGTTTGGAAAGAACTCAACTAACACAAAGTTTTGATGCAGCACGCGAAATAGGAATTTCGCCAAGTCCGCTCAAAGAAATTATTGATAGGCTGGACAAAACTTATTGTGGTTCCATCGGCGTTGAATTTGCTTATATCCGCGTTCCCGAAATGCGAGAATGGCTCACCAAACGAATGGAGTCAACACTAAATCAGCCGTCCTACAACAGCGAGGTACGAAAAAAAATGCATCAATGTTTGCTCAAAGCCGTAAATTTTGAAAAATTCATTCATAGAAAATTTCCCGGTCAAAAGAGATTCTCATTGGAGGGAACCGACACCCTAATTCCAGCATTGAATATGCTTATCAACAAATCGGCACAAATGGGTGTAAAGGAGGTTGTTATGGGCATGGCACACAGAGGTCGTTTGAATGTTTTGGCTAATATATTGAAAAAGCCCATTAAAAATATTTTCAGTGAATTTAGAGGAATTGAGTATGATGACGACTATTTGTTAGGAGACGTAAAATATCACTTAGGACACACTTATGTAACAAAAATTGGTGAGAAAGAATTGACACTAACCTTGGCTCCCAACCCTTCGCATTTGGAGGCAGTAAATACTGTGGTTCAGGGCATTGCAAGGGCTCAATCGCAAGAAAAACACAACTCAGACATAAACAAAGTTATCCCAATTTTGATTCATGGTGATGCTGCACTTTCGGGTCAGGGAATTGTTTACGAAAGTATCCAAATGTCTGACTTGCCCGGCTATGACATTGGCGGAACTATCCATATTGTTACAAACAATCAGATTGGTTTTACAACACCATTTACCGAGGCACGTTCGAGCAATTACAGCACAGATGTTGCCAAAACAATTCAGGCTCCTATTTTTCACGTAAATGCCGACGATGTTGAGGCAGTTGCCTATGTTATGGAACTGGCTGTGGAGTTCAGAATGAAGTTTAACAAAGATGTTTTTGTGGATATTGTGGGCTATCGCCGACATGGACATAACGAAAGTGATGAGCCAAGATTTACACAACCTGTTTTGTATAAAAAAATTGAAAAACATCCTGACCCATTGGCGATTTATACCGATTTTTTGAAGAAAAATTCAGATATTAGCGATGAACATTTAACGCAAGTTGAAAAAGAGTTTGATGCTGATTTGGAGCAGGCTTTGGCAGAATCGCAAGAGATAAAAAAGAATACTATTTCGAGCTTTTTGCACGACGACTGGCAGCATATTAAACGAGCTACAGAAGATATGATTTTTGCCAAGGCAAATACTAAAGTTGATGTCAAAAATTTGGATAAATTAGTACAAACCATCTCCACTTTGCCCGAGGGCAGAACTTTTTCGCACAAAACTGTAAGACTTTACCAAGAGCGTTTGAAAAACTATTTTGAGCATGGCAAATTGGATTGGGCTACGGCCGAATTGTTGGCTTTTGCAAGTTTGGTGAACGAGGGTAAAAAAGTTCGCATGAGTGGTCAAGATGTGGAGCGAGGTACTTTTTCGCAACGTCATGCTGTTGTTACCGACGAAGATGGAAATAAATTCACCCCCATAAAAGAGCTTGAGAATGGATCTAACTTCCAGATTTTCAACTCATTACTTTCCGAATATGGAGTTTTAGGATTTGAGTATGGACACTCTATCAGCTTGCCCGACACCCTGACTATTTGGGAAGCCCAATTTGGCGACTTTGTGAATGGTGCACAAATTATTGTAGATCAGTTTGTTACCAGTGGCGAGGAGAAGTGGAATATTATGAGCGGACTTGTTATGCTCCTTCCCCACGGATTTGAAGGACAAGGTCCAGAACACTCCAGCGGACGTATGGAGAGATTTTTGATACAGTGTGATGGTCAAAATATTCAGGTGTTGAACTGTACTACGCCTGCCAATCATTTTCATGCACTAAGACGACAATTGCATCGAGACTTTAGAAAGCCTGCTGTTATATTTTCACCCAAAAGTTTGCTACGACACCCCATGGCGGTATCGCAGGTTAAGGAATTGACAAATGGAGAATTTCAGGAAGTTATTGACGACAATTTTGTAGATGCTAAAGATGTTAGGAGAGTTCTTTTAACTTCAGGGAAGATGTATTACGACCTATTGGAAGAGCAGCAAAAGGGTCAGCACAAAGATGTAGCCATAGTTCGTTTGGAACAAATTAGCCCTATTCCTTATGAAGATTTGGGTAAAATAAAAGCAAAATATTCCAATGCTATTGAGTGGTTTTGGGTTCAGGAAGAGCCCAGAAATATGGGAGCTTGGACATATTTATACAGAAACCTAAAAGAGATACCCCTAAAACTTATTGCCCGTACCGACAGCAGCAGTCCAGCCACAGGCTCCACGCAAGTACATCTTGTACAACAAAGAAAACTTGTGGAAAAAGCCTTTGGAATTTGCAAATGCTTGAAACTTGGTAATGAGTGCAATATGGCGTGTATGGAGGAGTAAGAAGCTGTTTTTAAAATACCAAAAAGAGTCTTTCAGGTTCTCCGAAAGACTCTTTTTTAATTTATCTACATTTAGGATTAATTCACCTTAAGGGCTAAGCCATAGGCTACGACCTCGCCTGAATCTAAGGCAAAATACATCATCATTTCGCCGGGGAGCAAAATAAAGTATGATGTATTGTTTGCTTGATAACCTTCAATTTCAACAGTAGATACAAGTTTAAAAACATTGTTTAGTGAGGGTATTCTGTCGTAATAATGCACTACGGCACCTTCATCAGCTGAGTCGTAAACATTACCCTCTCCGTCTGTTTCGTAAAAAGTTACATTATTGCCAGTGGCAGGAAGTGAGTAGTATCCCACTGATGTAACACCATGTGATATTACAGAAACAAATTTATAACTACCTGCTATTTGACTTTTTGTAATAGGTGCTGAAGGGGTCTCTACACCCACGGCAAAGCCATACCCTTCTCCATTGTCCATAAAAAATAGTTTGCCGGGCAATACACTACCAAATCCGCTATATCCGTCTGACTCAACATATTCAACTCGTGAATTGTCTTCTCCAGCAAAATAGAAAGTCCCACTTCCCTCACCCGCATAGATAGGCTGATTATATTCCCACTCAATAAATGTCCAAGTATATGCACCATTGTTAAAAACCTCATATCCACCCAATGTATAGTCAGGATCTTTTTCAGAATCGTCAAAGTTTAAAAACAGATATTTGCCTGCATAATCTTCCATTGTATAGTCGTTTTCCACATGAATATCGGATGAGATACCAAAGCAAATACTATTTAGGGTGTTGCCCAATTTTAGTGTGCTAATGACAGCCACACCAGGTAGTTCGATGGTGTGATAGGTTTTGCCAGCAATTACGGTTTGAAATATGCCATTTAGTTTTGGGTTCGAAGATACACTTAATGGACCGCTTCCTGTTTCGCCAGTGGTTTCGTTTATAAAACTATAGGTGGAGTTATCACCATCGATGGTGAGTTGAATAATGTCGCCATAGCTGGCTGATGTGAAATAGTGTCGAACACCGGGTTTTAATTCTATTGGTGCTTCGGGTTGGTTGTCGTTGCCACCTCCTCCGCCACCACCTGAATTTGTGTCGTCCTTATCGCAACTTACAAATGATATACCTGCAATGAAAATTGCAGCGAAAAACAGATAAAATTTTGTTTTCATAATTCTCAGTTTTGGTTTATACTATTACAAAGACATTAAATTATATTGTAATTACAAGTACTTTCTGTTTTTATACGAAAGATTTTGTTAAAAACAAGCTCCTTTAAGTTTGGCTTTAAACCTACAAGGTCGCAAAGACCTTGCTTGTATTTGATAAAATATTATAATTGGTATAAAAGGTACAGGTCAGAAATGAGAAATCTTTTATAAAAAAAATAGTCGGCATTTCTGCCGACTATTTTTTTTTCATCAGAAGTTCTATTAGTCATTTTTTGCAAAACGTACATATTGGTTATATCTCCATTTTGCATTTTCTTCAGTTTGTTTAAATAGTTCTTTCGCTCTTTCGGGGAAAGATTTAGTGAGTGATGAGTATCTAACCTCTGACATAATAAAGTCTTGGAATTTGCTCCAGTCTGGTTCTTTAGAGTCGAGGCTAAATGGATTTTTACCTTCAGCTTCCAAACGTGGGTCATATTTCCATAGCGACCAGTATCCGCTTTCCACAGCTAATTTTTCTTGTGCTTGCGATTTGCCCATTCCCATGGATAGTCCGTGGTTGATACATGGAGCATAAGCAATAATTAGCGATGGTCCGGGATACGCTTCAGCTTCTTTAATTACTTTAAAGTAGTGTGATTGACTGGCATTCATTGCCACTTGTGCTACGTAAACATATCCGTATGACATTGCCATTACTCCAAGGTCTTTTTTGCGAGTTACTTTTCCAGCGGTGGCAAATTTAGCCACAGCACCTGTTGGAGTAGATTTGGATGCTTGTCCACCAGTGTTGGAGTAAACTTCTGTATCTACTACAAGAACGTTCACATCTTTTCCGGATGCTAAAACGTGGTCTAATCCGCCATAACCGATGTCGTATGCCCAGCCGTCACCACCAAATATCCAGTGTGATTTTTTCACTAGGTATTGTTTCAGGTCAAGAATTTCGGTAGCAACTGCACTATTTTCTTTCTCTAATTGTTCAACAAGTTTTTGTGAAGCTTCAACTGATTCTTCTCCAAAATTCATGCTTTCTAACCAAGCTTTGATGGCTTCTTTAGTATCGGCTGACATTGAGCCTTCTAGCTCATCTTCCAACATTAGAGCGATGCGTTCGCGTATTTTTTCAATACCCACGTACATACCCAAACCATATTCGGCATTGTCCTCAAATAATGAGTTTGCCCATGCTGGTCCGTGTCCAGATTTTTGGTGAACTGTGTATGGAGTTGAAGGTGCTGAACCTCCAAAAATTGATGTACAACCAGTGGCGTTGGCAATGGTCATACGCTCGCCAAATAGTTGTGTGATAACTTTAATATAGGGTGTTTCACCGCAACCAGCACATGCACCCGAGAATTCAAATAATGGCTGTGCAAATTGGCTATTTTTAAGGTTTCTATATTTATCTACTACTTGATCTTTATAACCAACTTTTTCGTGCATATATTCGTAACGCTCAACTTCTGCCATTTGAGTTCCAAGAGGCTTCATCTCTAGGGCTTTTCCTGGTGCAGGACAAATATTGGCACAGTTACCACAACCTGTACAGTCTAATACGCTAACTTGGATTCTGAAATTTAGTCCAGCTAAATCTCTACCGTTGGCTTTAAGTATTTCTGTACCCTCTGGTGCATTGGCCAACTCTTCGTCATCTAGTAGGAATGGGCGGATGGCTGCGTGGGGACATACATAAGCACATTGGTTACATTGGATACATTGTTCGTGAATCCACTCTGGTACGTTAACAGCGATACCACGTTTTTCGTATTGAGTTGTTCCTGCGGGGAAAGTTCCATCTTCGCGACCTAAGAATGCACTAACTGGAAGGTCATCACCTTTTTGTGCGTTGATAGGCTCAACAACGTTTTTAATAAATTCTGGTATATTGCGTTTGTCTTCTTCATCCTTAAGGGTGATATTTGCCCATTCGGCTGGTATTTCAACCTTCACGGGGCTTGCACCACGGTCAACGGCCATATTGTTCATATCAACAATTTCTTGACCTCTACGTCCGTAAGATCTTACGATGGCTTCTTTCATCTCTTTCACTGCTTGGTCGAAAGGAATCACATTTGAAAGCTTAAAGAAAGCACTTTGCATTATTGTATTTGTGCGGTTTCCAAGTCCAATTTCTTCTGCAATTTCAGTTGCATTGATGATGTACATTTGGATATTATTGGCTGCCAAATATTTTTTCATATGGTCAGGAAGACGTTCTTTTGTCTCTTCAATATCCCAAATGCTGTTCAATAGAAATATTCCACCATCTTTAAGTCCTTTCAGCACGTCATACTTGTCGATATATGCTGGCACGTGGCAAGCGATAAAGTCGGCTGTATTAACCAAATAAGGAGCACGGATTGGCTGGTCGCCAAAACGAAGGTGTGAAGTGGTAAATCCACCAGATTTTTTCGAGTCGTAGGCAAAGTATGCTTGAACATATTTATCTGTAGTTTCACCAATAATTTTAATTGAGTTTTTGTTGGCACCCACAGTACCGTCGGAACCTAAGCCGTAGAATTTAGCTTCGTATGTTCCTTCGGGAACTACTGAAATTTCGGGTAGTAATGGAAGTGATTTAAAAGTAACGTCATCTACAATACCAACTGTGAATTGGTTTTTAGGTTCGTTCATTTTCATATTTTCGAAAACGCCCAACATATGTGCTGGTGTAGTGTCTCTAGAGCTCAGTCCGTAGCGTCCACCAACGATAAATGGTTTTTCTTCTTTATTGTTGTACAATTCAACAACGTCTAAGTATAGAGGATCTCCATTTGCACCGGGTTCTTTCGTACGGTCGAGAACTGTAATTTGTTTAACAGTTTTTGGAAGTACGTTGAAGAAATATTTAGCTGAGAAAGGACGGTATAGATGAACTGAAACAAGTCCAACTTTTTCGCCTTTTTCAATTAGGTGGTCTATAACCTCTTTTATGGTTTCTGTAATTGAGCCCATGGCTACTATTACATTTTCGGCTTCCTCGTGTCCGTAATATGTAAAGGGGTGATATTCGCGTCCAACAATTTTGTTTATTTGTTGCATATAATCTTCAACGATATCAGGAATTGCATCGTAGAATTTGTTTGCAACTTCACGAGTTTGGAAGTAAATATCTGGGTTTTGTGCTGTACCGCGTGTAACGGGTTTCTCTGGGTTTAGAGCGTTATCGCGATATGCTTTTAGAGCATCCTTGTCAATAAGTTCTTTTAAAACTTCTTGGTCGGCAGCTTCCACTTTTTGTATTTCGTGTGATGTTCTAAATCCATCAAAGAAATGCAAGAAAGGAACGCGTGTTTTAATGGCGGCAAGGTGAGCTATGGGAGCAATATCCATAATCTCTTGCACCGAGCCTGTTGCCAGCATTGCAAAACCAGTTTGACGAGCACTCATAACGTCGCTGTGGTCGCCAAAAATTGAAAGTGCTTGAGCAGCTAACGAACGTGCTGAAACATGAATAACGCCTGGCAATAATTCTCCAGACATTTTGTACATATTGGGTATCATTAGCAATAATCCTTGCGAAGCTGTGTATGTGCTTGTTAGGGCACCAACTTGCAATGAACCGTGAAGAGCACCGGCAGCACCAGCTTCTGATTGCATCTCTACAACCTCTACGGTGTTACCAAAAATGTTTTTTCTGCCATGAGCCGCCCATTCATCTACATATTCTGCCATAGTGGAAGAAGGAGTAATGGGATAAATGGCTGCAACCTCGCTAAACATGTATGATACATGAGCAGCTGCATAGTTACCGTCGCAGGTAATAAAATTAGGCTTCTTTGTCATAAATAATGGTTTTATATTTTTATGTATTATTATTTCTAAATTTTCACTGCGAAAATAGTCAAATTATTGGTATTCTAAAAGAATTAGCTTTTGTTTTAACTTATAAATAACGCTCATTTTTAAACATAAATAAACAAGCTTGGTGATTTATCCTTTATTATCAAAAATAAGCTTTAATGTATTGATTTATACTAAATTAAAATAAGGCTTGCCGAGATGATTTTCAACCATCTCGGCAAGTCAAAAATAGAACATTCTCTGATTAAATTTTCTTTTCTGTCAAGTTTTTCAAAACATTAAACTTGTAATAGAGTGCCAATTCCAGAAAGGTATTGTTTACACTATAATCTATCATCGTAAAGCTGTCCACAAAGACTGATTTTATACCATAATTAAGTTTTAAACCCAAATCTGTTCTTTCGGTAGCTTTTACCAAAACTCCAGCTTTTACACCATAATCTACCCTTCTCATATTGGAAGAATAGTCGAGCTCTTGAGTAATAATTTCAGGGTCATAACCCACAGTTCCAACACCAACAGCATAGGTGTTGCTTTTTTGTAAAATGGCATAATAAAGCCCATAACTAACTTTGAGTCTGGTGTTTACATTAAAGTTATGTTGCAAAGATTGCTCAAAATAATAGTTATCAAATGCTCCTGATGCTTTACCTGTAAACCATGTATCAACCTCAAAAATCACATCGGGCAGCGTAGGGTGTTGAATCCTTTCAACATATTCCATGCTATCCAAAGGTGTTTCGAAAACCGTGTGCTTGCGAACCAAGCCAGCTTCGTAGCTTATGGAATGAATATCGTTGAATGCGTATATGAAAAATGCTCCAACATTGAAACCCATCTTAGGTTCTCCCTTAGCTCCTTGTGGAATATTGCTAAATGGTATTGGAGAACCTATATCAATGCCCAACTTCGGACCCACAAAAATTGTTTGTGCAGAGACAATTAGTCCTACAAAAACGAAGGATACAAAAATGAATAATTTTCTCATAAACAAGGTGTTACTCAATAAATATCTTGGTTACAAAAGGTGCTAAATCTTTTGTAACAACTCTGCAAAGATACACACCTTGAGACAGATTGTCAATAGTTATGCTATTATTATTACTATTTACAAGCCAAAATCCTGTTTTTTTACCATTTATATCAAAAAGTTCTACTTGAATTTGTTCTAAACTTGCAGTTTTTACAAATAATATTCTGTTTGAAGAACTATAAAAGACTTTTATATCATCTTGTTTTACATTTTTCCCCACAGAAATTGGTTCATAATCAAAATTCACATCATCAATAAAAAGCTTACTTCCAATTCCTCCTTTAAAAGATTCTCCATGTTTACTTGAAGCGAAAACAACAGCAATTGTATCTGGGTCTAAATCATTGTAATAGTCAAATGGCAGATTAAAATAGGTATATTCAAGTATGTTTTCGTGAGGATAAATCTCTGCTCTTGCTATTTCAACCCTCTCGCTACCACTCCACTGCGACAAAATTGCGTAAATAGCTGCTGTGTCTGTAACTCCGTCATATTTTTTTGGACTGTATTTATACCAACCTTGAAACGCTGTAGGTTTTCCAGTGAATGGCACACCACGGAATGCTTGCGAATTGAACATATCGGCTTTGAACCAACCTGTGAAAAGCGATCCCGATGCAGGTTGACCAAAAATACTCATGGTTTCTAAGCAGGCAGCATAATCTCCACTTTTAGCATCTGTTGTGCGATAGGTGGGAAACTTGTCAAAACTTTTTGAAGCTGCATTTCCACTTGCCCATATATCTGTAGGTAAGCATTCCCAGTAGAATTTATCAGGATATAATGTGTTATAGTATTTTTGTTGCCAATTTTCAAAATCTAAGTTTGGAAGCGTGGTTTGAGCGTAAGTAAGCTGAGCTATTAGTAGTGCTAAGATTAAATGTAAAGCTTTTTTCATATCAAAATTTCTTTTTTTAAAGTGCAAATGTAAACAAATACAACATCACCTCTGTTCAATTTGACTAAACTCTATGGCAAAAAAGCCGAATAATAACAAATGTTTTGCATTTGGAGCTGTTTTTAAAGTTTATTCAGAATCCCAGTATGTTTTTATAAATTCTATATATTGACCAATTTCTTCGCTACAAGCCTCTACGCTCATCAGTTTGTTGACATAAAAATTAGTTCCACAATCTTCTCCAACTCTTGGGCATCAACCTCCGTAAATGACGACTTCTTTTCGCTATCCACATCCAAAACACCAATCACTTCAGTTTTATCTCTATTCCACACCGGAACAACTATTTCGCTTTGCGAGCGACTGTCGCAGGCAATGTGTCCAGGAAATTGGTTAACATCATCAACTATGGTGGTTTTGCGGGCATTTAGTGCAAACCAACAAACACCTGTGTCTTTTTTCAAAACTAAGCATGCCAAAGAGCCTTGATACTGACCTACGGTGAGTTCCTCTTGGTGAAGAAAATAGAAACCTGTCCAAAAGAAATAATCCATTTTGTGGTGCAAAACTGCAATAGCTGTTGCCATTCGGGCATTCAAATTACTGGTTTTGGATATTAAGCTTTCTATCTGACTGTAGATTCTATGGTATCTCTCTCTTTTGGTTTTTTCAGTCATATCTTGATGATTAAATATAAAATCACTGCCTCAACGATATGTTGAGGCAGTGATTTTGGATATTAAGCTTTTTCCAATTCAACTGTAAAGTGTCTCATAATTGGGGCTTCCCAGGTAATTTTCAGACCATTGGTTATGGATTCTCTTCTGTCGTACACATTTTTCAGGGCTGCTGCAATGACGTCCATATGGTTGTTTGTGTATGTTCTTCGGGGAATTGCCAATCTGAGCAGCTCCATTTTTGGGTATCTATTCTCTCTGGTAATGGGGTCGCGGTCGGCTAACAAAGCACCAATTTCCACTCCACGAACACCGCCCTCTAAATATAGCTCAATTCCAAGGGTTTGGGCTCTAAACTCCTCTTTTGGAACATTGGGTAAAATCTTGTTGGCATCAACAAAAACAGCGTGTCCGCCAACTGGTGTTTGGAAGGGTATTCCATACTCTTTTAGTTTTGCTCCCAGATATTCTATCTGTTTTACACGAGTTTCGAGGTAGTCAAATTCTGTTCCTTCGTCAAGACCTACTGCCAAAGCATTCATATCGCGTCCCGACATTCCACCGTAGGTTACAAATCCTTCATACATAATATTGAAAACAGAAATTTCTCTCCAAAGCTCTTTGCTACGCATGGCTACAAATCCACCCATATTAACGATGGCATCTTTCTTTGAGCTCATGGTCATCATATCGGCGTATGAGAACATCTCTTTTACAATCTCTTTTACAGTTTTGTTTTCGTATCCTTTTTCGCGAATTTTGATAAAATAAGCATTTTCGGCAAAACGAGCCGAGTCGAACAATACTGGTTTTTTATATTTATCAGCGATAGCTCTAACGGCTTTCAGGTTTCCCATGGAAACTGGCTGACCACCAGCTGTATTGTTGGTTACAGTTACGATGATAAATGGCACATCTTGGTGGTGTTCTGTCATAAATTTCTCCAACTTATCTGGATCTACATTACCTTTGAATGGGTCGTAGGTTTCTGTTTCAAAAGCCACATCAACTGTACAGTCAACGGCGTGAGCTCTACGGAATTCAATATGTCCTTTGGTGGTGTCGAAATGTGAGTTTCCGGGTATATAAGCACCCTCTTTTATTAGGGCTGAAAATAGCACATTTTCGGCTGCACGACCTTGGTGAGTGGGCATAAAATACTCAAATCCCAAAATGCTTTGAATTGCTTTTTCTAAATTTTCATACGACTCAGAGCCTGCATAGCTTTCGTCTCCTTGCATCATAGCTGCCCATTGACGGTCGCTCATGGCACCTGTGCCAGAGTCGGTTAGTAGGTCGATAAACACTTGATGACTTTTTAGGTTGAATAGATTGTATTTTGCATCCTTAATCCACTGTTCACGCTCTTCACGCGTGCCACGATATAAGGGTTCAATCATTTTAATTTTATACGATTCTGAAAATGGAAGTTCCATAATATTATTATTTTAAATTATTAATACTAAAAAAAAAATATGATATGCCTAAGGGCAAAATTAAGACAATGCTAGTGTTACAGATGATATGAGTCTCTGTTCTTTATATTCCTGTGAATGAATTGTTTATTTACTTGAAATATTATCATTTCTGCATAAAATTGTCTGTCAAATATAATGATTTTTCTTAATTCAAAATAATTTTGATAGATATTTTTCTTTTTTTTAAGTTTTAAAATTATTTTTTTATAAAAAAAGGCTGTCAAATTAATGACAGCCCTATAATTTCTTTTAAAAACTGTGTTTTACCACATAAACAATTTTCTATTGTTTTCGTACTTGCTTGTGTTATTCTCAATTGCACCTATCAGAAGCACAATCCAGTCAACAAATTGGACTATACCGCAACCTCCACCAGTACATAGGTAGAAAATAAAGACTCCAGTGCTGGAACCTAAATATAGACGGTGAAATCCGCATAAACCCACCGCAGCTGTGTAGGTTAGTGCCCACGCTACCCAAGGACTTTTTGCAGATAGTTCTGCATTGGGCATAGGCAAGGTGTTGAAATCTGACAATTGCTCAAACGACACCTGCTCTGCTTGTGCAAACATTTGGTCTAAAGCAAAATCGTTAACAACATAATCGTTGGCTTTAACGCTTACTGAAAAAAGAACAAATGACAATAAAATTAATAAACTCTTTTTCATAATCTTTCTGTTTTATTTAAACTATGTGCAAATATATAATAATATTTTAATTCTGCAATAATATTTCAGGATATTAATAAATAATCTTAATTATCCAAGGCTTCGGCTCCCGAAACAATCTCCAATATTTCGGTTGTAATGGCAGCCTGACGAGCTTTGTTGTATTGTAGTTTAAGGTCTTTGAGTAGTTCTGTTGCATTGTCGGTTGCTTGATGCATTGCCGTCATTCGAGCTCCGTGTTCAGATGCCACCGAATCTAAAAGTGCCTTGAAAAGTTGAATTTTCAAAATCTTTGGCACCAAGTCGTTGGTTATAGAGTCGCGGTCGGGTTGATAGATGTAGTCTGTCGGAAAATCGTTCTCTTCTACCTGTTCCAATGGTTTTATGGGCAAATATGTTTCTGTTATAAGCACCTGCGAAGCGGCATTTCTAAATTCGTGATATACTATCTCTACTTTATCATAATTGCCTTCAGCAAATTTGCTCATTATCATATTTGCCATATTGGATATTTCGTCAAAAGATGGAGCTTCCGTCAAATCGTCTTGTGCCAAAATCAGGTTTCCATAATATCTGGCAACATGCTCACTGGCTCTTTTACCTATTGTAACATAATGTAGTTTGTTGTTTTGTGCAACTTCTTTGTAGGTAACTTCTGTTAAATGGTTAATTTGCTTAATTACATTGGAGTTGAAGCTTCCACACAATCCTCTGTTGGATGATATTACCACCAGTAAAACAGAATTAACCTCTTCTCTTTGTGTAAAAAGTGGATGATTGGTTTGGCTGATTGCTCCACTTAAATTTTCTAAAAGTTCGTGAAGTTTATGTGCATATGGTCTCATTTGCTGAATTGCATTTTGGGCTCTTCTGAGCTTTGATGCAGAGACCATTTTCATTGCACTGGTTATTTTTCTGGTAGAGTCAACAGAAGCAATTCGTGTTCTAACTTCTTTTAAATTTGCCATAACAAAAGTTTAAATGACCTAAGTTTATTTGTCTAATATTCTTTTAATGATTGTGTCGCAAGCATTTTCAAGTTTTCCTGTAATATCATCATTGATATTTCCATCTTTAAGGCTTTGAAGCACATCTGCATGCTCATTTTCTAGATAGTTTAGATATTGTTTTTCAAACTCACCTACCTTGTCCACAGGAAGTCTTTGTAGCAAGCCATTTGTTCCACAATAAATAATTGCAATTTGTTTTTCCACTGGCATTGGCGAACCTTCTGCTTGTTTTAGAATTTCCACATTACGCTCACCTTTGTCAAGTACTGCTTGTGTGGCTGCATCGAGGTCTGAACCAAACTTGGCAAAAGCCTCAAGCTCACGATATTGTGCTTGGTCAATTTTTAGTGTACCTGCAATTTTTTTCATGGATTTAATTTGTGCACTACCTCCAACACGTGAAACCGAAATACCCACGTTAATAGCTGGACGCACACCAGCGTTGAATAGACTTGTTTCCAAGAAAATTTGTCCGTCGGTAATAGAAATTACGTTTGTTGGAATATATGCAGAAACGTCTCCCGCTTGTGTTTCAATAATTGGCAGAGCTGTGAGCGAACCACCACCTTTAACTATTCCTTTGATGGATTCGGGCAGGTCGTTCATTTGCTGAGCAATTTCGTCGGCTTCAATAATCTTAGCTGCACGCTCTAACAGACGCGAGTGAAGGTAGAAAACGTCTCCGGGGTATGCTTCACGTCCTGGTGGACGACGAAGTAGAAGTGAAACCTCACGATACGAAACAGCTTGTTTCGATAAGTCGTCATAAATAATTAGTGCTGGACGGCCAGTATCGCGGAAGAACTCTCCAATAGCTGCTCCTGCAAAGGGTGCATAGAACTGCATAGCTGCAGGGTCGGATGCTGTTGCTGCAACCACCACTGTGTATGCCATTGCTCCTTTGTCTTCTAAGTTTTGAACAATGCTTGCCACTGTTGAACCTTTTTGTCCGATGGCAACATAAACACAATACACGGGTTCTCCTTTGTCGTAGAACTCTTTTTGGTTTATTATTGTATCTATTGCAATGGTTGTTTTTCCAGTTTGGCGGTCGCCAATAATAAGCTCACGCTGTCCACGTCCGATGGGAATCATGGCGTCAATGGACTTGATACCTGTTTGCAATGGTTCTTGTACTGGCTGGCGGTATATTACTCCGGGAGCTTTTCTTTCGATGGGCATTTCATAAAGAGGTCCTTCAATTTCTCCTTTTCCATCTATTGGTTGACCAAGTGTGTTGATAACACGTCCAACCATTTTTTCGCTAACATTGATAGATGCAATACGTCCAGTGCGTTTACAAATATCGCCTTCGTTAAGCGCTTTAGGGTCTCCAAGAATAACTATCCCAACATTGTCTTCTTCAAGGTTGAGCACTATTCCCATAACGCCATCTTTGTCAAACTCAACCAATTCACCCGATTGAGCTTTGTTTAAACCATATACACGTGCAATTCCGTCACCAACTTCGAGTACGGTGCCAGTTTCGGCCAATTCGGCTTCGCTATGGAATCCAGATAATTGTTGACGCAATATTGCGGATACTTCAGCAGGTTTTATTTCAGCCATTTCTTACAGTTTTATATTATTAAAATCCTTTTTTATAAATATTTACGGAAAACTCTTTTTTGAGATTTTCCAATTTTCTTGAGATGCTAGAATCAAAAATCCTATCACCAGTTTTTAAAACAAAGCCACCTATTAGCTCTTCATCTACATCTTCCACTAAATCAATTTGGGCGTTGAGTTGCGAAGCTATTATTTCTATAATATTCTTTCTGTTCTCTTCGCTCAAACCAACAGCACTTTGTAGGTGAACTGTCTTAATATTTTTATGTTCTTTATAGAGTTCAAAAAACTCATCGGCAATTTGATCAACAAAAAGCTCTCTGTTTTTATTTACTATGAGGTGAATAAACTTCACCGTTAGTTCTTGAAAGCTTGGGGGTATTATTGCATCAAATATCTTTATCTTTTTATCGGGACGAATAATGGGACTTTTCATCAGAATTCTAAATTCTGGCACTTCAAGGCTCAAGTCCATTATATATTGCATGTCTTTATACACCTCTTCCACACGCTTCATTTCCAATG
>JAAYKF010000031.1 GCA_012522535.1 Bacteroidales bacterium | reverse complement strand
ATTTTCAAAAGATTGGAAAATTGAATATCAAAAATCAGACGAATACTTGTCAAATATACCCAGAGTATTCAACATGCAACATGATATATTTCTTACTGCAAGACATGGTTCAAAACGAAAAGTTATCATTGACACTAAATACAAATTACGCCAAGACAATTTCAAAACAGACCCAAAAAAAGGTGTTGCACAATCAGACCTTTATCAAATGGTTAGTTATGCTTTTAAGAGAGGTTGCACAGATATAATATTAGTTTACCCAAACATAGCAGACGACCTAAATACATCAGACAACTTTAAAATTATTTCAGGGTTTGGCGGAGCAGACGAAATAACAATAACAGCGATGGAGATTCCTTTTTCGTCATTGACAAATTTCAACGAATTAGACTCAATGTTATATGAGACTATTGAAACACAATTAAACAAATTACTTCAATGACAACATCGAATTCAGACAGAAAATTAACGACAGAGAAAGAAGCCCGAACGCATAACAGGCGTTTGGCTCAATGGCGGGTGAAGTGGTTAATTGAACATTCTACCTCGCATCAACTTTTGTGGTGTATTGACAGTTTTGTGCTCCGAAATCCGCCACTGCGCCTAGCGCCAAACCGTTAGGTGGAAACAAAACTTTGCCTATTAAAAATAAAAAAATATCTTTGTAAAACAAGATATGTCTTTGCTCTTAATTTGTTGCAAATAAGAATAATATTCGGTGTGAATTTATAATATGATATTTGCGAAAATTTTATCTGAAATCAACAACAAACACAACATAGAATATACCCGAGCGGTGCTTTTTTTAATAGTTTCCGAAAGAGTTGAACTTCTAAAAGGATAGACTTCATTGCATAAGCAAACTGTTTTCTATTGTATAGATTTTGGCATTTTCTTTACATAAATCCAATGTTGAATATGCGGTAAAACAAATCAATATTTTGCATTAGAAATTCTAAATTGACAAAATAATCTAATTGATTATAACAGAAGTCAAAAATAATGATTAAACTTGCAGGTAAATTTACTGATGTCGTATAGGATTTAAACAGTTTAAATTAAACAATATGTGGTCAGAACTATATAGATTGAACGAAAAATACAAAAAACTCAATTTGCACGATGTAATTGATTATGAGAAGTTTTGTATTATTTCAATAGTTTGGCATTCTACAAAAATTGAAGGCTGCTCATTAACAGAAACGGACACAAAAGTTCTATTGGAAAATGATATTACCGCGGCTGGAAAATCATTGCGAGATCACTTAATGATAAGAGACCATTTTGATGCTTTTCAGCATATAAAAAAGTATGCAAAGCAGAAACGAAAATTGTCTCCTGAGTTTATACAGGAAATAGGTGCATTGGTGATGAAAAATACTGGAGGTGTAACAAATACAATTTCTGGCAGTTTCGATACTTCCAAAGGAGATTTACGACTTGCACAAGTATATGTTGACAAAAAATATTTTCCTGATTTTAAGAAAGTTCCAAATTTATTAGAAACGCTGTGCAAATCAATAAACGACAAAATAGACTCTGTAAAGGGTGTCGAAACATTGAAACTTGCAGCAGATTTACACTATAACTTTGTAAACATTCATCCTTTTGGAGATGGAAATGGCAGGACAGCAAGGCTATTAATGAATTACATACAGTTATACCACAACGAACCATTAATAAAGATTTTCACCGACGATAGAGCAGAATATATTGATGCACTAAATGAAACCGAAGAGAAAAAAAATTTGGATGTTTTTCGAGAATTTATTGGGAAACAAGAAATTAAATTTTTAAAAGCAGAAATAGACAAACATAAAAACCTAAATAAAGGATTTTCGTTAATGTTTTAAATATGAATAAATGAAGGAAATCCTTGGTTTGGAAATGTTGTATATTTGTTTCGTACAAACAAAATATTAGTACTATGTGTGAAAATAATAAAATATAGGGCAATTATGATTTGGATTGGTTTAATAATAGCTTTTTTCATTCTTTTATTAATAGTGATGAGTGGCGGTAAAAAGGAAGAAATTAAAGATTTAAGCGATACTCAAACTTCTTCTAATAAGTTTTCAGAGGAACAGGCTGAGGGACAAGCTGACAAACTTTCTGAAGAAGAGATACAACAATTTATAGAAGAAGAAGTTCTAAACAAAGTTTTCCAAGAAACTTTAGATTGCTCCTATGAATATAAAAACACAATTAGTGATGCAATTCTGATTTTCTTAAAATATGGTCGTGCATCTACTTCATCATTACAAAGAGAGTTAAGGATTAATTATAATCTTGCGGGAGTAATAGTAGATAAGTTGGAAGAATTAAATTTTGTAGGACCTTTCAATGGCAGTAATGCAAGGGAGGTATTATATAAAAATATTCCAAACTCATACACAAAATATGCTCAAAATAACCCGAAAAGAGTGTTCTTTAAAGAGCAAATTTTAGCTGAATATACAGAAGAGATAAATCAAAAAGTATCACAAAGGCTAATGGAGTATGAAAAAGAAAAACCATTACCAAATAGCAGATTAAAATCCAATAGGATAAATAACAAAGACACAGACTTTGCTATGAACGACAAATACTCATACATAGAGGACGAAGCAGAAGACCATGAAATTAGGAATAAGTTTGTAAAATCTGCCATAATCGGATATATGACAAATTCGGCTATATTAGGCACACTTTTAGGTGGAAATATATTAGGTGGATTATTGGGTGATCATTTAAACAAAAAAGATAAAAAATAGTTCAAAAAGTAAAACAAATAAGGGCACCAATTTTGATGCCCTTATTTGTTTTTTTCTTATTCCTCTTCGGAAAATTCTTTCATAAACTCCTCAGCTTTGTCCACCATATTTTTTGAGCCTACAAAAAATGGCACTCTTTGGTGTAAGTCGGTGGGTTTAATTTCCAAAATTCTGTTTCCATTTCCATCGGTGGCTTTTCCGCCAGCTTGCTCGGCTATAAAGGCTATGGGATTGCACTCGTATAGCAAACGCAGCTTTCCGTTGGGATTGCTGGCTGTGGTGGGATACATATAGATTCCACCTTTAATTAGATTTCGGTGAAAATCGGCCACTAAGGAGCCAATATATCTTGAAGTGTAGGGTCTATTAGTGGCTTTGTCATCCTCTTGACAATATTTGATGTATCTTTTTACCCCTCTTGGGAATCTAATATAATTTCCCTCATTTACAGAGTAAATTCTACCATCTTCTGGAGTAACAACATGGTCGTTGGAGAGGCAAAACTCCCCAATGGCTGCATCGTAGGTAAAGCCAGTGGCTCCAAGTCCTGTGGTATAGACCATCATTGTGGATGAACCATAAATTATATAACCTGCCGCCACTTGCTCGGTTCCGGGCTGCAAGAAATCGCAAAGTTGTGCCTTGGTGCCATTGGGCGAAAGGCGGTGATATATGGAGAAAATTGTTCCAATGGAAACATTTACATCAATATTGGAACTACCATCTAAGGGGTCGATACAAAGCACATAATTGCCGTCTAAAGAGAGGTCGTCGTCAAAAATAATGATTTCGTCATTTTCTTCCGATGCTATTCCGCAAATAATTCCAGATGCCTGCATTGCCTTACGGAACACATTGTCGGCATAAACATCCAACTTTTGCTGCGACTCGCCCTGAATGTTTGTAGATTTGGCATCGCCCAAAATATTAACCAAACCCGCTTTGTTAACTTGATTGTGCACAATTTTTGCTGCCAAACCAATATGCATCAACAAACGTGAAAGCTCGCCCTTGGCGTAGGGAAAAGCTGATTGCATTTGAATAACCACCTCGTTTAGCGTTAGAACTCTGTTGTCTTCCATAAAAAAAAATTGAGTAGTATGAATATTTTAATTGCTACAAAATTATAGAAGATTTATTGTTTAAACAATTTTTTAAGCTCTAATGATGTAATTTAGGTGCGTTCTTAAAAAGACCTTAACATTGGATTAAGTACTGAAACGGTTTAGCTAAATTTTAAGACTTAATACTGAGCTTTAAATTCAGAAAGCTGCTGATAAAAGCATCGGGAAATTGAGGCTTTATTTGGTTTAAAACCTTTTTTACAGCATAGTAATTCATCTCTCTCATGCAAATAAGTCGATATAAAACTCTACTGTCTCTCTCAATTTCTTGTATATTAGTCCACACATCAACGGCTGATAAAAGTGTATTTTGGGCTAATATTGCATTCTCCATTTGCGAATATACTCCAATTTGAATACTCCAACCATTTAAGGATTTATCGTCAAAACATATATGATAAACATTAGAATCAATGCTCTGTGGTTCAACGAATTGCAATTTTTTGATAAAGTCTGAAATTCTATTTTCACTTAAACCCAAGGCATTAAAGCTATTTAGAAAGAGAATAAATAGCACTACAATTGTATTAAAGATTTTATTATTTGCTCTTTTAATCATATATTTGTTTGCATATTAGTTTAAAATACGCATTTTTTGACAATTAGTTACACAATACATTATTAATCAATTTATTAACATGGAAAACAAAAGCATTAAAGGTTCAAGAACAGAAAGAAATTTATTAAAAGCATTTGCAGGCGAATCGCAAGCAAAAAACCGTTATGAGTTTTTCGCCAAACAAGCTCGTAAAGAGGGTTATCAGCAAATAGCAGGTATTTTTGAAGAGACTGCTATGCAAGAGAAAGAGCATGCTAAAACTTTCTTCAAGTTTTTAGAAGGTGGAATGGTGGAAATTGCCGCTGCATACCCAGCTGGAGCTATTGGCAATACCATGGAGAACTTAAAAGCTGCTGCCGAAGGCGAAAACGAAGAGTGGGAAATTTTATATCCACAATTTGCTGAAATAGCCAAAGAAGAGGGATACCCAAAAGTAGCTGCAAAATTCAATATGGTTGCAAAGGTGGAAGCTGAACACGAAAAACGCTTCTTGAAACTTTTGGAAAATATTGAAAATGGTGTGGTTTTCGAGAAAGAAAAACCAGTTAAATGGATGTGCCGCAACTGCGGATATATTCACGAAGGACCTAAGGCTCTTCAAAATTGCCCCGCATGCGACCACTCGCAAGCTTATTTCGAACTTCACTCTGAAAACTACTAAAATCAAACTAAAACAGCCTGTTTTTTATGAAAAATGGGCTGTTTTATAAATGAATTAAAATGTCTGCACTTGTTGAGTTTGCAATGTTTCCTGTTGACAAAGGAGATAGTGTTAGTAACTATGTTGTTGAGATTATAAAAAACATTGACGAAATGGGAATCTCGTACCAACTTACCGCCATGGGCACAATTTTTGAAACCGAAACCATGGCCGAAGCTTTAGATATTATTAAAAAATCATACGAATGCTTGGAAAATCACAGTGATAGAATATATTCCACTGTAAAATTCGATATTCAAAAACATAAATCCAATAGAATTGAAACTAAAATAGAATCTATTGAAAACAAAGTTGGCAAAGTGCACAAATAGCATCTGAAATGTCTAAGAAAAAAAGCAAAAAAGATGATTATAGAGATGTAATCAAAAATCAAGTATTGGAGGCTTTTATAAGTAATTCCAACCGCACCATGAATTATAAGCAAGTCTCTAAACTACTTGCCATCAGCGATAAGAAAACCAGAGAAATTGTAAATCGAGCCATCGACAACTTGGTTGACAACGGAAGTTTATTGGTCCTCAACAGAGGAAAATATAAAATAAATCCAGTTTTATTAAAAGCTGCCAGTTCGGCACAAACCCTTGAGGGTATAGTGGATATGAAGCAAACTGGCAAAGCTTATGTTATACTTGATAGTGAAATGGAAGATGTGTTTATTGCAGCTTCCAACACCGAAAGAGCCTTAGATGGCGACCGTGTGAAAATAGTTTTGTTTCCACGTAGAAAATCCAGAAAGACCGAAGGACGTATTGTGGAAGTGGTTCAAAGAGCCAGAACGCAGTTTGTGGGACGAGTTCAAAAAGGAACACGAATTTCATATTTTATTGCCGACAATGTCCAAATGCCAATGGATATTATGGTTCCCAACGACTTGCTGAAAAATGCCAGAAATGGCGAAAAAGTGATAGTAAAACTCACCGACTGGCCCGAATATGCCAAAAACCCCATTGGCGAAGTGGTGGAAGTTCTGGGTATGCCAGGAAACAACGAAGTGGAGATGAAATCAATTTTGGCTGGAATTGACTATCCCTTGTCCTTCCCCGATGAAGTTTTGGAGTCAATAAAAAATATACCCGAAAAAATTCCCCAAGAAGAGATTAAAAAAAGAAAAGATTTTCGAGACATATTAACCATAACCATCGACCCACAAGATGCTAAGGACTTTGATGATGCAATTTCTTTTAAAGAATTGGGAAATAAAACCTATGAAGTGGGGATACATATTGCAGATGTGTCGCACTATGTTACCGAAGGTTCGCTTATAGACGAAGAGGCATACGCAAGAGCAACATCTGTTTATCTGGTGGACAGAACTGTGCCCATGCTTCCCGAAAAAATCTCCAACGGACTCTGTTCACTCAGACCAAACGAAGATAAACTCTGTTTTTCGGCTGTTTTCAAACTTAATGAAAATGCAAAAATATTAGATGAGTGGTTTGGCAGAACAGTCGTAAGGTCGGACAGAAGATACGATTATGACGAAGTTCAAGAAATTATAGAAGGTGGCGAAGGCGATAATAAAGAGATGATTCTGATGTTAGACTCCTTGGCAAAAAAGCTAAGAGAAGAGAGGATGAAGCGTGGATCCATAAACTTTGAATCGGTGGAGGTGAAATTCCTTTTGGACGAAAACGCAAAACCTGTGGATGTTTACGTGGTGGAAAACAAAGACTCCAATAGGCTCATAGAAGATTTTATGCTTTTGGCAAACCGCAGGGTGGCAAATCTGTTTTCGGCACAAAATAATGGTGGAAAAGAGAAAATATCAGTCTATCGGATTCATGATGAGCCAAATCAAGAAAAACTGGCACAATTTTCGGCATTTGTAACCAAATTAGGATATGGAATAAAGACTGGTTCAAGAAATATCTTGGTGAAGTCTTTCAACAAACTTTTTGAAGATACCAAAGGTAAAGGCGAGCAAAATATGATTGAAACCATTGCCATTCGAACAATGTCGAAAGCACAATATTCCACCGACAATATTGGGCACTACGGATTGGGATTTAGCCACTACACACATTTTACAGCACCCATTAGACGCTATCCCGACCTGATGACACACAGATTGTTGCAACTCTATCTTGACAAAGCTGAATGGAAAAACAAAGAGGACTTAGAGAACAAATGTAAACACTCATCCATAATGGAGATAAAAGCTGCCGAAGCCGAAAGATCATCTGTTAAGTATAAGCAAGCTGAATACTTAGCCGATAAAATTGGACATCAGTTTGATGGAATTATTTCGGGTGTGAGCAAATGGGGTCTTTTTGTTGAAATTCAAGAAAATAAATGTGAAGGAATGGTGTCTGTAAAACGCATGTTAGACGACTTTTATCAACTTGACGAGGACAACTATCAAATGGTGGGAATGAGACATGGAAAGGTTTACAGACTTGGAGATAGGGTGAAAATTAAGGTTCGCAATGTTGACCTTTTCCGCAAGCAAATGGATTTTGATTTGGTTATTGAAAAATGGTAGATATATGCTCAGGTTATTGATGAAACTTAGATTTGCTTTTTTAATTTTATTTTTTGTTTTAATTGGCAGCACTGCCTTTGCACAACTTACATCAAGAAAAATTGAATCGTTGCCACAAAGTGGAAATAAACTACTATTTTCCTACGAAATAAATGGAGTTATTCCAGGTAAGATGGCACGATTTCAGCAAAAAATTCCTGCTGATTTCAAATTAGATTCGGTTTACAATAGCGGAGTTTATTCCCAAAAAGAAAAGGATTTAATTACAATTATTTGGACAGAACTTCCCAAAGACACAAGCGTAAGTTTGGATTTTACGGTAGATGTTCCCAAATATATTTCTGGTACAATTCACATTGGCGAAGCCTCTTTTATGTCATTGGATTCCAAAAACAATTTATTGAAAGTTTCGTATAAACCTTGTCCGGTATATATTAATAGCCAGCCATATAGTTATGCTCACAAAACTACTTATAAGCCATATGAGGAATTAGAATGCGTTGCCGATGCCGTGAAAGACCCCCTTAAATTGACAGAGGTGGAAAGTAAAAACGACTCATCGCAAAGCGATACAATTAGTTTGGAATATTATTACAGAATTCAGGTTAGTGCTTCCAAATTACAACAAAACATTTCTGATTTTGAAAAATATTTGATGGGCAATGATAAAATTATCGAAGAGCAACATCAAGGGCTTTATAAGTATTGTATTGGTATGTTTAGCACCTACGAGCTTGCCCAAAGCAGAGCAAAACTCTATGAGACAAATCAGAATTTGAAAGGCTTTTTAGTGGGCTATATTCACAACGAAAGAGTTGAACTTAAGGATATGCCCGACAGAAAAAATTAGCCTTACACCATTTTTTTCATGGCTTGCCACCATCTATCCGGAACTTCGTCGTTGCAGGCAACTTCATAATCTTTGTGCGAACAAGGAATTATGTTATGACGCTCGTATCTTGCCTTTTGCGAAGGCGGATAAGGCACTTCCATCCACCATCTTTCACTCTTTTTACTCTTATAAAAGTTTATTTCGTAAAGTCCATCCTGAATGCTAACCATATATTTCACAAACATCTCTTTGGAGAATTGTGGCGAATCTTTTTTTCGCTGATAGAATCCGTCAATAAAATACCAAATCATTTGGGCTATAAGGTGTGCCGATTGCAGATTGTTGTCCAACATTGGGTTGTACTCAAAAAAGCCAATAGCACTAAGCTTATCGCTAATTCCGGCATAACGTGTTATCATACAAATTTCATCGCAGCTAAAGCCATTGGGCGATGAGTAGTAGTTCCCCTGAAAATCGGCATGGCGTATTGCAGAGGCATCAATGGACAACATGTCGGCGTTGCGGACAATTGGCTCCACTTCTTTCATATCCGAACGAACAACACCCAATCTATATGTATCGAAATAGAGATTACCCATAAGCTGAACCAACTCAGGATCAACAAAATAGCTTTGATATCCGATATTTGTATAGTTGAACAGATAATTGGGTTGCTGCATAATTATTTTGCTCAAATATGCCTGCGAGTCGATGGGTGCATCTTCCGAGCCAATGTCGAACCTTGCATCAACAGAAACTATATTTACAACTCTTTTAATTCTTTCATAGGCTTTATACATTGCAAAAACCATGTCGTTGCTACCACCAATAATTATTGGCACAATATCGTGTTCCAACAGGCTTGACATCACCTCTTCGATGGCAAAATATGTATCTTTTACATTTTCTCCATTTCTGAGATTTCCCAAGTCGATTATATTGGTATTTGATTGCCATGAAAAGAGCTGATAAAACCTTGAACGAATGTAGTCTGCGGCTTTTCCACAGCCTTTATTTTCCAATGCCTCCCTATCTTCACTAACCCCTATCAGGGCAATTTCGGCACCTTCGAGAATGGGGAAGCTTCCATTTTTCCTATTAATAGACATTTGGTGTCCGTAGGCTGAATGTGCAAATTGTTTAGGCTTAAACCTAACAATATCTTCGTTTATGGGTTCAAAATAAAGGCTGATGTCCATAACTATTTCTTTTTCTTATAGGTTTTGCGTTTGCTTGTTTTGTTATCTGGTTCGCTCACAATTTGCAAGCACTCTTCGTAGGTTAAATCTTCTGCTGTCAGGGTTTTGGGGATTTTATAATTTTCGTCTTTGTAGCTTATATATGCCCCATATCTACCTTTCATTACCAACATTTCTGGGAAATCGTCGAAAGATTTTAGAACGTTTTTTCGTGCCTCTTTTTCTATTATTTCCACCACCTCTTCAAGGGTGATTTTAGTAACATCAGTATCGCGTGGTAGTGCCTGATTTTTTGCTCCTACCTTTGCATAAGGACCATATCTACCCACTGTAACCAGCACCTCAACATCTTTATAATTACCCAACAGACGTGGTTCTTTTAGCTTTTGAGTTTTTCGCTTGTTTTCCACTATTTCGGCAATATCTTCAATGGTAAGTTCCATTAAATCGGTGCCTTTTGCAATGGAGAAAAACTCATTATTAATTCTTGCATAGGGTCCAAATCTGCCAATTCCCACCGTTGCTTCGTGCCCTTCAAATTCGCCCACAACACGAGGTAGTTTGAAGAGGTCGAGGGCTTCTTCAAGGGTAATTGTGTCAATGCTTTGCTCTTTTTTCATCTTAGCAAAAGTTGGTTTGTCGGTATCACTAACCTCACCAAGTTGAATCATGGTTCCATAGCGTCCAAGTTTTGCATAAAGATTTTTGCCCGTTTTGGGGTCAACGCCTAAAAGTCGCTCGCCACTGGCTTTTTCGGAGTGTTCGAGGGCATAATCGACAGACTTGCGGAATGGCTTATAGAATTTCTTCATCATCTTTTGCCACTCAAGCTTTCCGCTGGCTATTTCGTCGAACTCTTTTTCTACCGATGCTGTGAAATTGTAATCCAATATATCTTCAAAATATTCTACTAAGAAATTGTTTACCACTCCTCCAACGTCTGTGGGCATCAGTTTTGACTTTTCGAAGCCCGATTTTTCTGTTTTAACTTCAGTTTTTATTTTTCCTTTTTTAAGGGTAATCAAGTCATACTCACGTATTATACCCTCTTTATCACCTTTTTCAACATAGCCTCTTTTTTGTACTGTTGAAATAATTGGTGCGTAGGTTGATGGTCGTCCAATGCCCAATTCTTCAAGTTTTTTCACCAAACTGGCTTCTGTAAATCTGTATGGTTGTTGACTAAATCTTTGCTGTGCAATTATTTGATCAGATTTTAATATTTCTCCAACTTTAACTTGTGGCAGTTGGTTTGGACTGGTTTCGTCTTCCTCATCATCTTTGGATTCAAAATAAACTTTCAAGAACCCGTCAAATTTAATCACCTCGCCTGTGGAAACAAATTTTGCTTGGTGGTTGGAAATATTAATAGATATTGTGGTTTTTTCTATCTGTGCATCACTCATTTGCGAAGCTATTGTGCGTTTCCAAATAAGCTGATATAAATTTCTTAGTGCTGCTTCCTTACTGATTGTATGAGTATTCATAAATGTTGGACGGATGGCTTCGTGAGCCTCTTGTACCCCTTTTGATTTACTTCTATATCTTCGTGTTTTGGAATACTCTTCTCCAAATTGCGAAACAATCTCGGTTTTGGAAGTGTTAAGGGCTAAGTCTGAAAGATTTACGGAGTCGGTACGCATATATGTTATAAGTCCTTCTTCGTAAAGTTGCTGAGCCAGAGTCATTGTTCGTGCAACAGAATATCCAAGTTTTCTTGAAGCTTCTTGTTGCAGGGTGGAAGTGGTAAAGGGTGGTGCTGGAGAACGTTTTAGAGGGGTTTTTTGTATATCTTCAACTTTAAATTCTGAATCTATGCAAGTTTCTAAAAAGCTTTTTGATTCTTCCAGGCTGTTAAACCTCTTGTTTAGCTCAGCTTTTATGATTTTCGTTTCATCGTTTTCGGTGGTTAAAAAATCACCTGTAACACGATAGTTTGATGTGGCTTCAAAGTTATTAATGTCTCTTTCGCGCTCCACAATTAGGCGTACAGCCACCGACTGTACACGTCCGGCCGAAAGTGCGGGCTTAACTTTTCGCCATAAAACTGGCGACAGTTGAAAACCAACAATTCTATCCAACACTCGGCGAGCTTGCTGTGCGTTGACCAAATCAATATTCAAATCGCGGGGATTATCAACAGCATTTTTTACAGCTCTTTCCGTAATTTCGTGAAAAGCAATACGCTTTACCTTACTCACTGGTAGGTGAAGGGCTTCCATCAAGTGCCACGAAATTGCTTCTCCTTCGCGGTCCTCATCAGTTGCCAACCAAACAGTTTCTGCTTTTTCGGTTAGTTTTTTGAGTTCATTTACAATTTTGCTCTTATCGGGCAATAGTTCATATAGTGGTTCAAAATCACCTTCAACATCAATTCCTATATCTTTTGCTGGCAAATCGCGGACATGACCCATACTGGATTTAACAACAAAATCTTTACCTAGAAACTTCTCAATAGTCTTTGCTTTAGCTGGCGACTCCACAATAACCAAATTTTTGGACATATTATTTTATTTTTTGTTTTGACGACAAATGTAGTCTTTATTTTTTACTGCGTAACTAATTTATAATATAGTGAATTTTATTTTACTATTGTTTTTATAGCTTTTTCAATTCTATTAATACTTTCTTCCACACCTATTATATCAATTATTTCGAATAAATCTGGACCTTTTGCTTCTCCAACAATGGAAAGTCTCAAACAGTTCATCACTGCACCCATATTCCACGATTTCTCTTTTATGTGATTAGAAACTACTTGATGTGCAATTTGTTTGTCAAATGGCAAGGTCGATTTTAAAATTGATACTATTTCGTTTAGCTGTTCTGGGGTTTCGTCTTTCCAACGTTTTTTAATAATTCCCTCATCATAAGTTTCGGGAGCTATAAAGAAAAAACTTAGCTGATTTTCGAAATCTGAAGGGAAATTACATCTCTCTTTAACCAACGAAATTGGTCTAATAATCTCCTCCTTTGTGATAGAATTTATCTTCTCTTTCATAATTGGCAAAACATATTCTGCCAATTCTTCGTCAGATTTTTCGATAAGATATTGATGATTAAACCAGCGTGCTTTGTTCAAATCGAATTTGGCACCAGCTTTATTAATTCTGTCAAAATCAAACTGCTCTACAAGCTCTTCCATGGTGAAAATCTCTTGCTCTGTTCCAGGGTTCCAGCCCAAGAGAGCCAAAATATTTACCACTGCATCGGGAAAATATCCACTTTCGCGGTATCCCGAACTAATCTCCTTAGTTTTGGGGTCTATCCATTCCAATGGAAAAACTGGAAATCCAAGTCTGTCGCCATCACGTTTCGACAGTTTCCCATTTCCATCAGGCTTCAATAATAGTGGCAGATGTGCAAATTTTGGCATAATGTCTTTCCAGCCCAAAGCCTGATATAGCAATACGTGCAAGGGTGCCGATGGCAACCACTCTTCGCCACGAATAACGTGTGTAATTTTCATCAAATAGTCGTCCACAACATTTGCCATATGATAGGTGGGCATGCCGTCTGACTTGAACAAAACTTTATCGTCTAAGGTGTTGGTGTTTACACTTACATCACCTCTAATGAGGTCGTTAAGTTTAACCTCAACATTTTTGGGCATTTTAAAACGAACCACATAAGGCGTGCCTGAGGAGATTAAATTATCAACTTCGGTTTTATCCATATTCAGAGAATTTCTCAACGACTTGCGGTTGTGAAGGTCGTATTGAAAAAACTCTTTTTTAGATTCATATTCTTTTCTGAGTTTATCCAAATCTTCGGGGGTATCGAAGGCAATATAAGCGTTGCCATTATCGAGGAGCATATCTACATATTTTCGGTATAGATCTTTTCTCTCCGACTGTCTGTATGGAGCAAAATCACCACCAATGTGAACACCCTCGTCAAAATTCAATCCCAGCCACTCCAAAGATTCAATAATATATTTTTCGGCACCTTCCACAAAACGCGTTTGGTCGGTATCTTCTATTCTTAAAATAAAGTCGCCACCATTTTGTTTGGCAAAAAGATAGTTATACAAAGCTGTGCGAACTCCTCCAATATGTAGCGGTCCTGTGGGACTTGGAGCAAAACGAACTCTAATTTTTGATTCCATAGTTTTTATTTTAGTCTGCAAAATTACTATTTTTTTCACAAACACTACATATGTTATAACAATTTGCAGAAATGAGCTTGATCAAATCAATAATTTTTGCAATAAAATCAATCATTTTTCGTTTAGTGTTTTATTATTCCTTTTCTTTGTAAAAAAAAGACAATTTTGAAGAAAATCATACTTAACATACTAAAATTCACTCTTTTTCTTGGAATAGGTGTTTTTTTTATTTGGATTTTTGTGCGTCAGCTTACTGCTGAGCAAATAGACGAAATTTTTGTTTCCATTCGCAACGCCAATTATTGGTGGTTGTCGTTTTCCATAGTTGTTGGATTTTTAAGTCATGTTGCACGTGGTTGGCGTTCAATGCTTTTGTTGCAACCCATGGGCTACAAACCTAGCTTTAAAAACTCATTTTTTGCAGTAATGGTGGGCTATTTGGCAAATTTAGCTCTGCCCCGCTTGGGTGAAGTTCTACGCTCTTCGTATTTGGTGAAATATGAAAATATACCTTTTCAGAAATCTTTCGGCACAATTATAACCGAAAGAGCCATAGATATGATAATTTTTCTGGCACTTTTTGTGATAGGACTTATAATTGAGTTCAATAGACTTTATGGCTACGTTGAAACAAATGTTATAAATCCCATGCAAGAAAAACTTTCTGGGGTGGTGGGAAATATACTCCTTAACATACTTTTTGGGGTGGCAATTTTAGGCTTTGTTTTTATATTTATTTATAGAAAAAAGTTAGGTCAGATGTCCATTTTCAAGAAGATGGGAAATATTATTCGCGGATTTTTTGAAGGCATGTTGTCAGTAACAAAGGTAAAGAAGCCCATTTTATTTATCTTTCTTTCGTTGATGATTTGGATTCTCTATTTTTTCAATGTTTATGTTGTTTATCTAGCCTTTGCCGAGCTACGGGGTCTTCCCATCACTGCAGCTCTTTCGTGCTTGAATTTTGGAGCTGTGGCTTTTATGGTTGTTCAGGGCGGAATTGGACTTTACCCAGCAATTATTGCCGAAATACTTTCACTCTACAATGCCCCAATTGCAGTGTCGTATGCCGCTGGCTGGGTGGGCTGGAGCTTGCAACAAATTATGGTTATTGTCTTAGGTTTAATAGCAATTATTAGTGCATCATTTAGCAAATCGAAATATGGATTACCAGAAACTGATAAACGAGAAGATATTTCTTAATCTACAAGATTTAGAGCAAAAACTTGCCTTTTGGAGTTTCAAAGGGAAAAGAGTGGCATTTACCAATGGCTGTTTTGACATTCTACATTTGGGTCATGCCAAATATTTGTCCACAGCAGCCAGTTTAGGCGATGTTTTAATAATAGGACTCAACAGCGACAACTCTGTTAGACGACTAAAAGGAGACAACCGTCCCATCAACCCCATGGAGGCACGAGCGTTTTTGTTGGCAGTAATGGGTTTTGTGGATGCGGTGGTGGTTTTTGACGAAGACACCCCCTACGATCTTATTAAGTTTGTTCAGCCCGATGTTTTGGTAAAAGGTGAAGACTATAAAGTGGAGGATATTGTGGGCTACGACATTGTTAAAGCCAAGGGCGGAGAAGTGGTAACTATCTCCTTCGAGGAGGGATATTCCACCACCAATATTATTCATAAACAGGGTAAATAGTTTAACCATTTTACAATTCAATTATATTTTTTAAATATGACATACAGAACAAAAAAAGAGATTTTTGCTCACAATGAGCGTTGGATTAAAGAGCAATTGGAAAATGACCCAGAATATTTCAATAAGCTTTCGGAACGACAAATTCCCAACTATCTATTTATTTCCTGTTCCGACAGCAGATTATCCACCGACAAGTTGATGTATGCCGAGCCGGGAGATGTTTTTATACATCGAAATATTGGCAATGTAATATCTGTAACCTACCTAAATGTGCTATCGGTTATAAACTACGCTGTGGTACATCTTGAAGTGAAACATATAATAGTTTGCGGACACTACGGCTGTGGAGCCATAAAAACAGCCATTACAACCACTGATGTGGGAATATTAAATCCGTGGCTGGGCAACGTTAGAGATGTTTATCGATTGCACAGAGAAGAGCTTGAAGCTATAAAATCTATTGACGATAGAGTGGATCGTTTGGTGGAACTAAACGTTATTGAACAGTGCGTTAACCTTGTGAGGGTTCTTGATGTTCAAAAAGCACTTTTGGATAAAAAACTTGAAATTGAAGCATGGGTTTTCGATATGAAAACGGGCAAACTAATTGATTTAGGTTTTGATAATGAAAAGATGATTATGGAAATTATTGACAATTACAATCTCAATTAAAAATTCTACATTATGAAAAAATCGATATTCTTCTTTGTTTTTGTTTTTTCTATGCTTTCGCTTTTCTCGCAAGAGCTGAAAGATGCTACAATACGACTCCCATTTTCTGAGAGTAGTGGTAAGTTTTTGGTTGTTATACCGATTATATATCTGTTTTAGCTCACTACATGACAATTTTTAATAACACCTCTCTAAATCCATCTTTCTGGGGGTTTAGTAATATATTTGCGATGTGTTCTAATCCGTACTTGAAGATGGATTTAGCCCTGTGTCCATGTTTTTTTAT
>JAAYKF010000030.1 GCA_012522535.1 Bacteroidales bacterium | reverse complement strand
TGTGATGAAATAATAGAACACAACTATATTTTACCAATAGTTCTATTATTTTATCACCATCGATATTAGCGAATTGTATTCAATACAATTCGTATAATTCCCAAGAAAGCTCCCTCTGTGAACTCCGTGCCTCCTCTGTGGCTCCGTGGTTTCAAAAAAATCACCCAAGATTTTTTATGAACCATAAACAAATAATGCCCTACATCGCTTCGCAACTCTGTTTTAGTCTGTCCATAATTTGGTCGGCAAAATTTTGTAAAGGTTTTTTTACCATTCCAGCCATAAATATTGGTACATCAATATCTATTTCGTTGTAAACCTGACATTGATTTCCGCCTTTGTCATCAATATAACAACTCAATCTTAAATTTATGGGCTTGTCTGCCGAAGCACTGTATTCCACAAAATTATTGGGAATTTTACTGCTAACAACAAGTGTTATTTTAGCCATTCCATCAATCTCAAAACTGCATTCATCTTCGGTAGATTGCCAGTTTTTCACCTGACTTGGCAATATTTTTCCAAAATTATTCAAATTTGAAATATATTGAAATACAAGCTCGTCGCTTCTTTCTATATCTACTTTTTTACTCTCTATTTTCATCTATTTCTATTCAAATTTTTCACTCCATTCGCTGGGCGAGTTTTTCCATTCTTTAAGAGTTTCCAGTTCTTCATCTTTAATGTAGTTGTTCTCAAGAGCAGCCTCTAAAAGTTCAGAATATTTTGTAATTGTGTGAAGCTCAACTTTTTCATTTTCAAAAGCTTCTAAGGCTCTTGGAAGTTCGTAGGTGAAAATTGCTGTCATTCCCAACACATTACAACCAGCTTTTCTAAGCTCATTTACAGCTTTCAGACTACTTCCACCAGTAGAAATAAGGTCTTCGATAACCACCACCGACTGACCAGCTTTTATTTCGCCTTCAATTAAATTTGTAAGCCCATGTTTTTTAGCTTCGCTTCTAACATAAACAAAAGGTTTGTTCATCTCTTGGGCAACCAAAACGCCTTGAGCAATGGCTCCAGTGGCAACACCAGCTATAACATCGGGATTTCCAAATTTCTCTTTTATTATTTTAACAAATTCATCTCTAATAAAATTTCGCACCTCAGGATAAGACAAAGTCTTACGGTTGTCGCAGTATATAGGAGATTTTAATCCAGATGCCCATGTAAAAGGATTTGATGGATTCAATTTTATTGCTTTAATTTGCAAAAGATTAATGGCACATTGATGACTTGTTTGCATAGTTTGAATTTTATGAATTTTGAGAAGCAAATATATAAAGTTTTTTTCAACAATCGTTGTATAATTATAACAAACGATATAAATCATATTGTGCCAAAGTCTGGAGACCACTATTTGCAGTACGAAAATGAAGATGAATTTAAGCAAACTGTCTTAGATTTTCAGAAGCATACAATCAGTAGTTTAGATATGTATGTTTACACCGAAGGTGATGCTTGGGATTTGATGAAGATTTTGTTTAAAATTTACCTCCATGTGCCAGCATCGGGTGGCGTAGTGCGAAATGAGAAAGAAGAAGTTCTGCTTATTTATAGATTTAATAAATGGGATTTGCCCAAAGGACATGTGGAAAAAGATGAGTCGTTTTACGATGCAGCAAAACGTGAAGTGATAGAGGAAACTGGGGTTAAAAATCTTGAAATATTAAGTCATCTAAACTCCACTTTTCATGTTTATAAGAAGGATGACAATTTTTGTATTAAAGAAAATCAGTGGTTCGAAATGGAGTGTTTCGACTCTGACGAGCTTGTGCCGCAGGCGTCAGAAGCCATTGAGCAAGCAAAATGGTTTAAAGTAGATGAGCTAAATAGCGTCCTTTTTAAGATGTATCCCTCTCTGAAAGAGTTGTTGAAAAAATATTTAGGAATAAGATAGTATCTTAGTTTTTGATCTTCCTTTTATATCCCTCAGAGCCAGGTATTTCAAGGGGTTGTGGTCTGTAATCTTCCATAAAATATTGATATAGAAATCTTGAAAGTTCTCCGCTGGGATCGGGGGAGGGGTAGAGTAGAATTTCGCCCTTTTCGTCTAATAAAATATTTAGTGGAAGAGACTGAATTCCATACTCTTTTATCCATTGATAATTATTTCCAAAACTGAGTATTTCCCAGTCAAATTGGGGACGACTGTTTATAAAGTGAAAAAGTTTCACGCTATTGGCATCTAAAGAAATGCTCACAAAATTGATTTTTCCTTCAAAGTCTTTTCTCAATTTCTGAATTGCAAACATCTCCTTCACACAGTCGAGACAATCGGTGGTGAAAAGGTGTATAAAAAGCGGTTTGCCACGATATTTATCCAAAAAAACTGTGTCGCCTTTTGTGGTATAAGCTATATTAATTTCTGGTTTATAACCGCTTTCTAATTTAGCCAAATCCAAAATCATATTTTTGGCAATAATTTTATGTTCTGGGAATTTTGAGTTTTGTTCAATATGATAGATATATTTTAAAATATTGCTCTTGTTAAAATGTTGTGTTTTGTATAGTTCAGCAAGATTTTTTAGCAGAACGAGTTCACGAATTTGTTCATTTACCAAAATTGGATCTTTACCCAAAAAGTCTTCCAGTTCAAAATAGTCAAAACGCTCATTTATAAGTTCATACAATCTTTCTTTGGGGATTTTAGAATTTGGACTTTGAATATATCTTTTGAAAAAATCGTCAAAAAACTGCATATAAGCAATGTTGTTGTAATAAATTTCGTGTCCAGTAAAGAATTTGTCATAAAGCCTTTCTGTCATTTTGGAGTACATTATTTTCTCCACTTGTGCAACTTTATACCTCTTATAAATGTTGAAATAATTATTGTCGTACGACTTGAAATTTTCATTTATAATATTCACTAAGGAATCATAAACAGTGTAATCACGGGCAAATACAAGTCTGTTAAATCTCTGTTCTTGACCCAAAAAAGTTTCAATAAATTCTTCCAATTGCACCAAAGCACCCATAAGCTGAATGCCTTTTGGCTCAACAATTTCTATCCAAAGTGGCACTTCATGTATGGAAATTTCCAATGGATTTTGATAGATAGTGTCAACGCTAAGTTCCAATAAATAGTTTTTGTGGGGTTCCAATATAATTTCTCCCGAAAGAAAATTTATGGAAAAAAAGAGCAAGCTTGGATATCTAAGATTTAAGCTGAAGTCAAAATTCCCCTTATCGTCGATTATAGATGAGTGAATTAAATTCTTTTTCTTGCTCAATAAGTCATCATAAGTTTCAATTCTAAGCTCTTTTCCTGCGGCAAAATTGGCACTACCTCTAATATTTATTTGTGCATCAACGCCCAAAAATAGAGTGCTGAACAGGAAAAATAGGAGAATGTTTTTTGAAACTTTAGCCATAATCTGTTTGACTTAAAACGCTGTTTTTAGCTCTTTTATTGCGACTTTAATAAGTTGTCAGCAACTATTTTCGGAACAAAACTGCTAATATTGCCGCTGTTTTTATAAATATCTCTAACTATGGTTGAGGTTATAAAAGTGTGTTCGGGCAAGGTTAAGAAAAATACAGTTTCTATATCGTGGAGAAGTTTTTTATTGCTTTGTGCCAAGCTTCTTTCAAATTCAAAGTCTGCCGATGTACGTAAGCCACGGAGTATATATTTAGCTCCTTTTTCTTGGCAATAATCCACGGTTAAACCACCAAATGTTTCCACTTTCACTTTTTTTTCATTTTTAAAAACTTCTTCAATAAGCTCAATTCTTTTATCGAGGCTAAAGAGTGAGTTTTTGGAGCTGTTAACGCCAATTGCTATGATTATTTCATCAAAAAGGTCCAGTGATCTTTCAATTACAGATTGATGTCCCAAGGTAATTGGGTCGAAAGAGCCGGGGAAAACTGCTATTTTTTTCATTGTCAAAAACTTTTTGCTAAGTTACAAATTTAATTGTTTTCTCTTATTTTTTTTATTTTCGTTTTCACAAACAGTAAAAAGTTATATCTTTGTTGCAAACTTAAGAATTAATAATAAAAAACATTTATAGATATGAAATTTGATCCAGCTAGTAGCATCCAAGATTTGATGCAATTTGGTGAGTTTGGCGATGTAAACCCATCGGTAACCGACTCTGCAACCTACACATTTATGAAAGCCGACACCATGACGGGCACTTTTAAAGGCGAAACAGAAGGTTGTTTTTTATATTCTCGTCATTGGAATCCCAGTAATAAATATTTAGCCGATGCCTTGGCAGCGATGGAAGGCACAGAGGCAGCATGGGTAACAGCTTCGGGAATGGCAGCCATTACATGTGCTATTTTGCAAATTTGTAGTTCGGGAGACCATATTATTTCAAGTGTAACAACTTATGGTGGAACTTATGCTTTTATGAAAAATTATCTTACAAAATTTAATATAGATGTAACATTCTTAAATATTACAGATTTGGAGGCAGTGAAAGCAGCAGTTAGACCCAATACAAAAATGATTTACACCGAAACTATGACAAATCCATTGTTGCAAATTTCGGATCTTCCAGAATTGTCCAAAATTTCAAAGGCAAATGGTTTGAAATTGGTTGTTGATAACACTTTTACTCCTATGATTGTTTCGCCCGCTATTCTTGGTGCTGATATAGTAGTTTATAGTATGACAAAATTCATAAATGGTAAAAATGATACCGTTGGTGGTGCTATTTGTGCATCATTGGATTTTGTAAATTCATTGGCAGATGTTAATGATGGTACAGCAATGCTTTTAGGACCAGTTTTGGACCCTTTCCGCTCGTCAAGTATTCTGAAAAATCTTCATACACTGCATATCAGAATGAAGCAACATAGCTACAATGCAATGTATTTAGCAAATAAATTTAAAGAAACTGGACTGAAATTCAACTACCCAGGATTGCCAGAACACAAAGGTTATGACCTGCTTACAAGCATGATGAACAAAGAGTATGGCTATGGTGGAATGATTTCCATTGATATGGAAACTGCCGAAAAAGCCAACGAGCTTATGGAGCGTATGCAAGAAGCAGGAATTGGATATTTGGCTGTAAGTTTGGGATACTTCAAAACGCTATTTAGCAACTCAGGTAAGTCAACTTCATCAGAGGTTCCAGAAGATGTACAAAGAGAAATGGGTATGTCGGAAGGACTTGTTAGATTTTCAGTGGGCTTAGATAATGATATCGAGCGTACATTTGAAAAAATAAAAGCTTGTTTGAAAGATATGAATATCTTATAGAAAAAAAATCACAAATAAAAAAAACGGTGGCATTTGCCACCGTTTTTTACTTAATTATATATGCTTATTCTTTTATAAGTTTTCTAGTCTCTTTAGAAGTTCCATTATCTATTTCTAGAATGTACATTCCTTTTACAACTCCATTTAGGTCGATGCTATAATACATTTCATTAGTATTCTCTTCAAAAACTTTTCTTCCGCTGATGTCGAAAACTCTAATGGTTCTGTTTTCAGCTTTTTCGAAGGATGCTCTAAACACTCCCGTAGAAGGATTGGGGTATATGTACATATTTTGTACTTCAGCTTCATTTATTGAGGTTTCGTAAGCAAATTTCAAATCGTCAATAAGTGCATATGTGTCTGCAGTACCAGTATATCCAGCTGATGCAATGATTATATTCATTAAGTCTGGGTTGTCATCACTTAGGTAATTAATTTCAGCAGTAAACATTGTGTAGTCGCTGTGTGTGCCAGTATATACCAATGAAACATCTCCTATGGTATCTACTCCAGAAACTGCATTTTCTTTTGTAAGGATACAATATATTAGAAGTGAGTCTGGTCCTTGGGGTAAATATTTAAACCAGCCAGTTAAAGCCTTTGGTCTATCTTGAAAGGGAATACCGCCATCTAATTTAGGCGAAAAGCTTGAAATGTCAACATCTACGTTTCCTAAGGTTAAAACTCCGGGAACAGTAAAAGATGCAACTTCAGAATTATCCAATCTCACGGCTTTATCACCATCATGTGCATCATCAGAAGATGATAATAAACTAATGGAAATAGGGAAAAATCCTAGATCTATTTCAGCTGTTGATGTCCAGCCATCCAACTCTTCACCTGTCCAGTTTTCAAAGCTTCCATTGGGAATTTGTGTTTGCCCAAAACTGTATGTTATAGTAAAAACTAAGGGCAAAAAAAGGTAAATAATTTTTTTCATAGTGAATCTTTTTAGTTAATAAAATTTCTTTTTTAGGATATTTAAAACAAATATGTCTTGCAAATATATTAAAAAAAGACAAACAATACAAAAATTCCATTTTTTTTTTATTTCTGACAATAGTTTTGTACTTTAGCCCTTTAAATCATCTTTATGAAAATTAATAAACGAAAAATCGCGATGTATTCAATGCAATTGATAATTTCATCTTTTGCAATACTTATAAGCACTTGGTTAATACCTGGGGTTGAAATTTCTGAACCGAAATTTTTCAATGCTCTACTTGTAGCAATTGTAATTGCAGTTCTTAACACTTTTTTAAAACCTGTACTTATAATGCTTACAATTAAAGTTACAATTTTGAGTTTTGGAATTTTCCTACTTATTATAAATGCTTTTATCATACTTCTAACCAGCGAATTTATTGGAGTATTTGTAATAAATAGCTTCTGGACAGCAATAGTTTTCAGTGTAATATTATCTATTGTTACATTCCTATTAGAAACTTTTGGTAGGATTAAAATTATAAAATACAAGAATTAAATTCAATATAAATTATGAATAGTAAGGAAATAAGCGACAAAAAAGAGATGATAGACACCATTAATGAATGCGATGTGTGTACAATTGGATTTTGCGACGGCGATATTCCTTATGTTTTACCTTTTAATTTTGCCTTTGACGAAAATGAAGATATTCTGTATATTCACTCTGGTCCTGGCGGTCGAAAAGAAAATATTATTGCCAAAAACAACAATGTTTGCGTTGCTTTTAGCCATAAACACAAAATTTACTTCCAAAACGAAAATGTAGCTTGTAGCTGGGGGATGCTGTTCAAAAGTGTTTTACTATGGGGAAAAATTGTCGAAGTTGACAATATTGATGAAAAAATTAGATTGATGAATTTGATAATGAAAAAATACTCTCGTAGATCCGATTTTTCATATAGCAATCCTGCAATAAATAATGTTAAACTTTTTAAAATCAAAGTTGACAAAATAAGTGGCAAAAAAAGAGGCTATTAGATGTATTTCCATCTGTTATTAACAAATCAGTGCAACTTTTTGCTATAAAAACTTGTCTTATTTACAGAAAATTACTGTCGATTTCGTTTATTAATGATTTTTTTATACTTTTGGGTTACAAAATGAGAAGTCTGGAAAAGAAATTATGTTAAATATTAAAACAAATACTACAATATTACTGTTAGTTATTAGCTCGTGTCTATTCGGTCAAATTCCCACAAAATTCACCGGTGATGAAAACTTTGTTCAAAATTCAGAACTTTTAGATTCACTTCTTTTTGATGGAATTAAACTTGCAAAAATCGACACATTTGAATTTAGCTTTGTTCCTCCAAAACAATATCTAAAAATAAATGCACAAACATTTATAAACTATCAAACATCATCTTTCATTCAGGTTTCGGAAATGAAAAGAGTTGTTTATATGCTAGCTACTCAAAATATAAATGCTCAAACGCTGGAGCCTCAAGGGGTTAGATTTGTGAAAAAAGAAAATGTTATAACATACAACAATAATGAAGCTATTTTGGTGTATGTTGAAAATGAAATTGAGGGTAATACTTTTGAACGTATGATGCTTTTTACTGGAGACTATACGCGTACCATTTGGCTTTCGGCTTCATACCCCAAGGAACTAAGTGAGTCCATACATAAAATGCTATACGACAGTTTGTTGAGTGTCAAATTTTAATATAAGTAATATGATAAGAAATTTACTTTTTAAAATTATTCTGTTTTTCTTATTTAGCATTATGCTAATGGGTTTGAACGCCCAACAAATTGTCAGCAATCAGATTTTTTATCGTACATATCAGCAAAATATGTGGGAAGAGGGCGAGGCATACACCATTGATTTCAATTTCGACCTTTTTAATATTACACAATCTGGAAATAATTCTCTTGGTGATATATCTAGTTTTTTGGGTGGTCAATTTGGAGCTTTGATTAATATAGACTGGTGGTTGCTTTTTGCATCGCATATAGCATATAATGGGTTTAATGGTGGAGAAGTTGATATTCAGTATCCAGTAAAAATTGATTTAGAATTTCCTGATAATCAAGAGTTTAATCAGGGTGATATTGTTACTATACATTCCCATTATGACGTGTTGGATGGCTGGCTTATGAATACCCGATTCCCGGTAGAAGGGATTTTTGAATTTGGCTTTGATTTTGGTTTTGGCGTTGATGCCAATGCTACAATTTGCTTCTTCGACTGCTTTGATTTGCCAATTATGAATTATGAAATTCCAGCTGAGTCGCACAATATTATAGATATAAATACATTTACAGGCATTGCCCACTATCCTTGTATTGTCAATAATCAATTGCAGATTTGCGAAACGCAGGTTTTGCCAATAGTTTTTGAAAACCTTGCTGGTATCGGACTTAGTGGCACCATATCTATACCCTATGTTGAAACAGAAGCATATATCGACCCCAACACTAAAATATTACACGCATACGGCGATAGTGCTTATATGAATTTGGAGTTAAACATTATTCAATTTCTAATGGCACTTTCTGGACCCGGCTCTGGGGTTTATGAGGTTTTGAGTAATTTACAAGGTCAAATTGAGCTAGGAGCAGGAATAAACCTCAATTATAACCTATTGGATATTATTTTTAGTGTTAAAAATTATTTGGTACAAGATTTTAAATTTGACCCTACAATTTGGACAAAGGTGAGTTTCCCCGTAGCGGTTGAATATACCGAAACAGACCCACAAAACAACCACGAAGTGGTCAGAGAAGGATTTGCAAGCACCATATTTTTTGCCGTTGACAATGAC
>JAAYKF010000029.1 GCA_012522535.1 Bacteroidales bacterium | reverse complement strand
GATGTTTTCTTCCCAATCTTTTTGAGAATCAATAATTGCACACACTTTATGCTTGCTGTTTTTTATTATGGCTTCAATTTCCTTACCCATTTTGCCGTATCCAATAATTGCGATATTCATATTGTGAAGATTTAAAAATTAAGACTAATACTAATTCCATTCAGCTTTCTATAATTGCCCAATGCTATATTTTCTGTTTGTGGCGAAATTCTTAGACTCAGATTTTCCGACACATCAAAGGAGTATAAATGCCCATCAACACTTGCGTCAACAATGTTTAATACATAAAACACCACTCCTACAATTATTGCCAATTCTCTGTTTCGTTGGTGGGAGTTTTTCAGAGAAATTAAGCTGTTGTCGGCGTAGTTCTGAAACTTAGGATTTACGGGCATGGAGTTGTTTTCGAATCTTGCTTGTAATTCGTTTTTAACTTCCACAAATTGTGCATTGCTGATGGCAAAGAAGTATGCAGAACCGCCCAATCCTGCATAAACAATGGGGATTTTCCAATATTTTTTATTATATGCTTGACCCAAGCCAGGAAGTACGGCAGAATATATTGATGCTTTTTTGGGAGAATGTTCCGAAATTGGCTTTTCTACAACAGAAAGAGTGTCGTTGGTTTGTGAAAAAGCATTTAGTGCTGATAACAATATTAATATGTATAGACTTAGCTTTTTCATCAAAGGGAGTTTACTTATTAATCAGTTTCAAGATTCTTTGAAAATCTTCATCGGATGAAAATGAAATAGTGATGTTCCCTTTGCCGCTAATATCTCTTTTGATTTTTATAGGTGCATCTATTTTTTGTGAAAACTCCTTAGCTGTGGCTTGATAAGCCTCCGGCAGTCTGGTTTTTACCTTTTTTATGGTGGTTTTGTTTAGTCCTTTTACAAGCTTTTCGGTTTCTCTAACAGACAATCCTTGTTCTATAATTTTTCGGGAAACTTCTATTTGTTGTTCTTCAAGTTCTATTCCAGCAATCATTTTGGCATGTCCCATTGTAATTGCTTTTTCGCTAATGGCTCTTTGAACCTCTTGTGGAAGTTTAAGAACTCTCAGATAGTTTGTTATTGTAGATCTGTTTTTCCCAACTCTATTGCTAAGTTGGTCTTGGGTCATATTGCACTCTTCAATAAGTCGCTGATAGCTAAGTGCCACTTCAATATCGTTTAGGTCTTCGCGTTGGATATTTTCCACCAAAGCCATTTCTATCATTTGTGTGTCGTTGGCACTTCTGATATATGCTGGAATTTTTTTCAGTCCGGCAGCTTTGGAAGCTCTCAAACGGCGTTCGCCTGAGATGAGTTGATATTTATTATTTTCAATAAGTCGTACTGTTATAGGCTGAATAAGTCCATGTGTTTTAATGGATTCGCTAAGTTCTTCCAGAGCCAAAATTTCGAACTCGGTTCTTGGTTGCCATGGGTTTGTTTCGATGGCATCAATTTCAATTTCGTCAATTTTTCCTGTTTGGATACGACTTGGCGAGTCTTGTGGAACAACTTCTTCAGTTCCTCCAATAAGTGCACTTAATCCTCTTCCTAAAACTTTTTTCTTATCTCTATTCTCACTCATACTCAATATTATCAGTGTTTATGGTTTTTTCCTCGTTGCTCATTTCTGTCATATTGTTTCTTTGTAAAACTTCTCGTGCTAAATTTAGGTAGTTTACGGCACCTCTTGAGGCTACGTCGTAAACAATAATGCTCTCGCCAAAACTTGGAGCTTCGCCCAATTTAGTGTTGCGATATATTACGGTGTCGAAAACAATATCTTGGAAATGGTTTCTAACATCTTCAATAACTTGGTTTGCCAGTCGTAGCCTTGAGTCGTACATTGTAAGCAAGACACCTTCAATGGCTAAGTCTTGATTAATATGTGTTTGAACAATTTTTATTGTATTCAAAAGTTTCCCCAATCCCTCCAATGCAAAATATTCGCACTGAACGGGTATAATAACCGAGTCGGCTGCAGCAAGGGCATTCACAGTAATTAATCCTAAAGATGGGGCACAGTCTATTATAATAAAGTCGTAATTTTCGCGAACTTTATTTATAGCTTTTCTCATCATTTTTTCTCTGTCGGGCAAATTAATCATTTCGATTTCGGCACCAACAAGGTCAATGTGAGCTGGAATAAGGTCTAAGTTTGGAGTTCCAGTTTTTAGAATAATATCCGAAGTTTCTCTGTCATCTATAATGCTTTCGTAGATGCTAAGTTTTATACTTTCGGGGTCAATGCCAATTCCTGAAGTAGCATTGGCTTGTGGATCGGCATCAATAAGCAATACCTTATATTCCAAAATAGCCAAAGCGGCAGCTAAATTAATAGATGTTGTAGTTTTTCCAACACCACCTTTCTGATTTGCAATAGCAATTACTTTTCCCATGATTCTACAAGTTTATCAAGTTTATTGAATATGCAAAGTTAATTATTATTTGAGTTCTTTTAAAATGATTTCTCAAATATTATTAACACCTATAAACAAATTAACCATGTTTCGAAAAAATCAAAACATGGTTACGCAATATATCTTTGAAATATTAATAGTTACTTAAATCGTCGGTAGATTCTAATTCATTATCAGATTCTTCCATTGAGTCGTCTATTGGTTTTTCTCCCGTTTGAATAAAGTGAATTATATCTGTCAAACTGTTTGAGAATTTTTCAAAATCTTCTTTATATAAGAAAAGTTTATGCTTTTCGTAAAAAAACTTATCGTTTTCTTGGTCGTATCTTCTTTTACTCTCTGTAATAGTTACATAAAGTTCTTCGTTTCTTGTTGACTTTACATCAAAAAAATATGTTCTTTTTCCTGCTCTAACTACCTTCGAGAAAATATCGTCTCTACCTTTGTTTTCAAAACCTTCCATTGTCAATTTGTTTTAAAGAATTTATTTCCATGGCAAAAATACACACTTATTTTAAAAAACCAAATAGTAATTAAGTTTTTATGGACAATTAATAAATTTTGACATTTTCCTTAAATTCTTCAAATATCTTTAAATATATTGATGTTTGATTGCTTTATTGTCAATTTGTTTTGTTTTTGTGAAACAATTTAAAACATATTGATATGAAAAGATTTTACGTTTTTACTACATTTTTGTTTGTAGCCTTTGGACTTATGGCTCAGCTAAATGTTCCAACAATTCCCCAAGAGAGAAATGTTGTTTTGGAAGAATTTACAGGTGTAAATTGTCCATATTGTCCTGATGGGCATGTAAGAGCTAAAGCTATTCAGGATGCAATGCCGGGTAGAGTTTCAATAGTTATGATTCACACAGGAAGCTATGCCAATACCACTCCCAATTTTCAAACCGAATTTGGTGCTTCTTTGGCAAGCTATATGGGTGTTAATGGCTTCCCCATGGGTGCAGTAAACAGACAGGTTTTCCCCGAAGTAGGAAGCAGTATTGCCATGGGAAGAGGTGCGTGGGCTTGGGCTGCATATCAGGTCTTTCCAGAGCAATCGCCAGTTAACGTAGCTGCACAATCAAGCTACGATGAAACCACAAGAGAGCTAACAGTTGATGTACAGATTTATTATACCAAATCTAGCCCTGCTGCAACAAACTACCTTCAAGTGGCATTTTTACAAGATGAAATAAGAGGACCCCAAGCAAGTGGCGGTGCAGGTGATAACTATATTCACAATCATATGTTGCGCCATTTGATAACAGGACTGTGGGGAGACGAAATAACTACCACCTCGCAAGGAAGCCTAATAGAAAAAACCTATACTTGGGTGGTGCCAGAAGAGATTGGTTATCAGTCTAATGCTGCCATTCCAGTGCTTATTGAAGATTGTAAACTTGCAGTTTATGTAACCGAATCAAAATCGAATATCTATACAGGTATCGAACTGCCTGCCATTGATGGCTTGAATAATGGTGAAACAAATATTTATATTGGAGACTTTGACTCACCATTGGTTGATTTCAAAAAAGGGGTAATTGGTGAGGAGAGCCTGTTTGAGGTGAAACTGAACAACTCTATGGAAAATGCCGAAGAATTTAAAGTTGTTCTTACAACAGAAAATATGCCCAGTGGTTGGGAGGCGAAGTTTATAATCAACGATGTAGAGTATTCAGAGCAAGCCATTGTTGAGGTTGAAAATGGCAGTCCACAAGATATTGAAATAAGTGTGATACCAGATGAGCAAAGCGGTTTGGCAAAACTTATTCTCACAATGTATTCTGTTAATAATCCAGATGCGAGTCCAAAGCAAGTTGAGGTTTACGTAATTTCAAATATCACAGATTTAATAGTTCGCGGAAGTGGCTCGTGGGGTGATGGTCAAGATTATAACTTCGATGATATATACAGTGAAGTTATGGAGGCTACCTCCTCAACATCGTGGAGCAATACCACTGCCAATGTGATGATGAAAGCCTATGATGCAGACGTTTTGGGCGATATAAATAATATTTATATGAATATTGGTTGGTCGTTCCCAAGCTTAGCTGACGAGGAGGCTGATGCTTTGATGAATTTCCTTGATAATGGAGGAAATGTTTTTATTGCCGGACAAGATATTGGTTGGGATATTAACGATTCTGGTGGATATGGAACTATAAAAACAAAGAGATTTTATAGAGACTATCTTCATGCAAAATTCATAAGTGATGGAAGTTCATCCAACAACAAGCTTTTAGCAGCTGCATATCCATTCTTAGATGTGGGAGCGAGCCCAATTACAACGCCCTATTCAAGCGGTGGTCAAAGCTTTTTATACCCAGATGAAATTGAAGAACTAAATGGATCGGTGGCAGTTTTTACATATTCAAATACAGCCAAAAAAGCGGCTCTGAGATATAATAACGACACATATAAAACTTTCTATATGGGAATTGGTTTGGAGATGATAGCCGATGTGGAAGTTAGAAAAAATGTTTTCAAAATAGTTTACGATTGGTTTAATGGTGTTTATAATAATATTTCAGAAGAAGCAATTCAGAGTCTATTTGTGGGACAAAATTATCCAAACCCAGCCAACGACTACACCTATATTCCTTTGAATACTGAAGAAAATTTAGAGATTGTTATCTTCGATTCCATGGGTAAATTGGTACATACAGAAAATGTAAAAGCTGGTACTATTGCCCACAAGCTCAGCACTTCGCATATGCCAGCTGGTCAATATTTCTATCAGCTAAGAAGTAAAGAGAGAAGCAGTAAAACCCAGTCTTTGCAAATTGTACGCTAATTTGGTCCGAAAATAATGAACAAAAAAAATCCACTCTTAGAAGTGGATTTTTTTTAGAATTGAAATATTATTAATCTTCGTCAAATGGTAAATCACCCAATTCTTTAAGTTCTCTGTCTAACATAAAGAATCCACGTTTGCCATCTTCGTCCATTCTCACAAGTTCAATTTTGTCTAATATATCATTCATGCTTGTTTCTTCTTCAACTTGCTCTTCTAAGAACCAGTTTAGCCAATTTTGCGAAGCATAATCTTTTTCTTCTATGGCCAGTTCATACAAGTTATTGATACATTTAGTAACATATTTTTCGTGTTCAAGTGAAAGCTCAAACACCTCTTTTATGTTTTTAAACTCAAGTGTTGGTTGTGGAAGGCTTTCCAATTTAGCATGTCCACCACGCTCATTTATATATTGTAAAAACTTCAGTGCGTGAAAACGCTCTTCTTGAGTTTGACGATGGAAAAATGCAGCAGCACCTGGATAGCCGTTAACATCACACCATGATGCCATGGATAGGTATATTCTTGACGCATTTTCTTCTTCCATAATTTGCTTATTAAAAGCTTCTTCAATTTTTTTCGAAATCATAATTCTGTCTTTTTTTAGTTTATTCAATTTACTAACAATAAAAAGCCAATTTGGTTTAAAAAACTAATTTTATTTTTTATTTGTGATATACAATTAATATTATAGTGTAGAAATATGCTCTCTGATTTCTTTCCAAATATCTTCATTTAGTTTTGGTCCGACCACTTCTACTACCTTGGCAGATATAAAAGAACCCATATTGCCACATGTTTCCATGGATTTATTATTTACGTATCCATATAAAAACCCAGCGGCATATGAGTCGCCAGCACCAGTTGTGTCAATGCTGTTTGCCTTCAAACCTTGAATGGTGCTAACAATGCCATCTTTTAGAATTAGCGAGCCTTTTTTACCAATTTTCACAATTGCAATTTTTGCAAATTTACCCAACTCTATTAGTGCCTCTTGGGGTTCTTTCCCGGTAAAAGCTTTAGCCTCCTCTTCGTTGGCAAAAACAATGTCAACATAATCTTTTACTATTCTTTGAATAAAATCGAAGTTGTCCTCAACAACATTATAACTGGCTAAGTCTAAAGCTACTTCAAGCCCTTTTTCTTTGGCTGTTTTTACAGCTTTTTCTATCAGCTCATGATTTTGAACTAGATAGCCTTCGATATAAAATATTCCAAAACCTTCAAAGGTTTTTTCGTCAATATTGTCGGCAATAAGTTCACTTGCAGCACCCAAATAGGTGGCAAAAGTTCTTTCAGAATCTTTGCTAACTAAGGCAGTAGCTACGCCACTATTGGTTTCACTTTCGGTCAAAAAAGGTTCAATGTTGTTTTCTATCATATCCTTTTTGAAAAATTGACCCATTTCGTCTTGCCCAACTTTTCCAATAAAACCACATTTTGCTCCTAATTTTGACAAACCATGTATTGTATTTGCAGCCGAACCACCCGATGCCAACTGCTTTTTGAAGCTTTTTGTATAGTTTTGAATGTTGTTGTGAAAATTATAATCAACTAATTGCATACTTCCCTTTGGAAGTTCAAATTTTGTAAGTGTTTCATCATCAGGCAATAAGGTCATAATGTCAACCAATGCGTTGCCCATTCCTAAAATTTTTTTCATTTTTTTCAATCTTTTTTTTGCAAAGGTATTGTTTATTTGAAAATAAAGCGTAATTTTGCATTCACAAATTTGATATTTGTTCTTTTAAATTCCTCCTTAGCTCAGTTGGTTAGAGCACATGACTGTTAATCATGGGGTCCTTGGTTCAAGTCCAAGAGGGGGAGCAACTCAAAATCAAGCACTTACATTTCTAGTAGGTGCTTTTTTTTTCTTGCGACACTAATTTTTCAAAAAACTTTTCTACTTTAATTAATATTATAATGAAAATAATAAAAACAATATTTGTATTTACAGTTCTGAATTTCATAGCTTTATATGGTTTTTCGCAGGCTCAGAAATTCAGAAATATTGAAGGTGTTGACTATAACTTTTGGGTTAATTTGCCTGAAGCTTATCAAGATAGTACTTTGGAATTACCACTTGTTTTGTTTCTTCACGGCAAAAGTTTGTCTGGAAACAACTTAGATCAGGTTAAGCGTTATGGTATTTTACGGGAATCCAACGATAAAAGAAAGCTTGACGCCGTTGTAGTAGCTCCGCAATGTCCTCGGGGTCAGTCGTGGAATGCGGATAAAGTATTGGGTTTAGTAAACTATATCCAAGAAAATTATCGTACAGATACCAATAGATTATATGTTGCAGGTATGAGTATGGGAGGCTACGGCACATTGCGATTTACGGGTAAATACCCCGAAAAAGTTGCGGCTGCTGTTGCCCTTTGTGGTGGCGGAAATGTTGCCGATGCTTGCCGTCTGTCCGAAGTGCCTCTTTGGATAATTCATGGAACAAGCGATAGGGCTGTGCCAGTGCGTGAATCGGAGAAAATTGTTGATGCCATTCATGATTGTACAGATAGCTCTTTGCTTAAATTTGATTATTTAGATGGGGTAGGGCATAGTGCTTTGGCACGATTTTTCTCCATGGACGAACTCTATGATTGGATGTTTTTATACTCTAAATCTGATACCTTATCGCAACTTGTTGACTCCTTAGAAATTGACTATACTCGTTTTGGTGCAAGAAAAAACACAAGAACTTATGTGTCGTCAACTGGCAGTGAGAAATCAGAAACGCCATCGTCTAAAACACATATAGTTAGGTCGGGCGATTCGCTTTGGAAAATTTCCAGAAGATATGGCACAAGTGTAGCCACATTGTGTAAACTTAATGGTTTGACAGAAAGTTCAGTTCTGCAAATTGGGCAAAAAATCAAATTGCCTTAGTACTAAGAAAGTTTGTTTTTATAATCTTCGTAACCAAAAGATTTGAGCAGGTTGAGTTCACCATTTTGGCCTATAATCCCAATATGAGGGTGTTTAACTCCGTTAAAAAATGTAGTTTTGACCATTGTATAATGGATCATATCATCAAATATAATTTTGTCGCCGGGTTCAAGTGGCTCCTCAAAGGAGTAGTCGCCCATTCCCATAAAATCGCCTGCCAAACATGAGCTTCCACCCAATCTGTATTTTGGTTTTCCATCAACAGCGTCGGTGGCTCCCAAAACATTTGGCTTATAGGGCATTTCCAAACAATCGGGCATATGGCATGCAAAAGATACGTCCAACATTGCAACATTTATTCCCCTTGCATCAACAATGTCTTGCACAGTTGAAACAAGATATCCTGTTTGCCAGCCAACGGCTTCGCCGGGTTCTAAAATTACCTCTTCTAAATTTGGGTATCTGCTCTTGAAATCTTTCAAAAGTTTTACCAAATGTTCCACATCATAATCATCGCGTGTGATGTGGTGTCCGCCTCCCATATTGAACCATTTGCACTGCTTTATAAGGTGTCCAAACTTTTTTTCCACCTCGGCAAGTGTTCTCTCCAAAACATAGGAGTCGTTTTCGCACAATGTATGAAAGTGAAGTCCCTCTATGCCTTCTGGCAATTTGTCTTCAAATTTATCTATGCTAATTCCAAGTCTTGAACCCGGAATTGCAGGGTTGTACAAGTCAGTTTCCACTTCGGAGTACTCTGGATTTATCCTCAATCCATAGCTGACATTTTTATTTAGAGCCTTTTCTCTGTTGGAAAATTTAAACCATTGTGTAAGCGAGTTAAAGGTGATATGACTGCTATATAGAAAAATGTCATCATATTCACTATCTAAATATACCGGGCAATAGCTATGTGCCTCAACGCCCATCTCTTCGGCAATTAGACGAGCCTCGTTGAGCGAGCTGGCTGTTCCGCCAGCTAAATAGTGTGCCACCATGGGAAAACTATGCCAAAAGGCAAATCCTTTTAAGGCACAAATAATTTTTACGTTAGCCTCTTTTTGCACTAAGTCTAAAATTTCAAGATTGAATTTTAGTCGTCTTTCGTCCATAACAAAGCATGGTGATGGTATTTTATCTATTTCTGGTATCATTTTGATAGTGCTTTAATGCAAACAATCATCAACTCACAAGAGTTGATGATTGTTTTTGTTTATTTTGTGTTCTATTTTTCTACTGCTAAGTCTTTGTCCACCTCTTCGTGCCATGGAAGTCCGTACTTTCCAAGCAATTCTAAGAATGGGTCTGGGTCAAATTCTTCAACATTGAATACGCCTTCGCCTTTCCATTTTCCTGTTAGAATCATCATGGCTCCAAGCATTGCAGGTACTCCTGTGGTGTAGCTAACTGCCTGTGCTCCAACGTCTTCGTATGCTTTTTGATGTTCGCAGTTGTTCCAAATATAATATGTGCGTTCTTTGCCATCTTTTATACCTCTAATTTGGCATCCGATGGAAGTTTCGCCTTTGTAGTTTTCGCCCAATGACGATGGCTCTGGTAGAACTGCTTTAAGGAATTGTAGGGGTACAATCTCCTTGCCTTCATACATAATTGGCTTGATGCTTGTCATTCCAATTTCTTGAAGTAGGTTTAGGGCATTAATATATTTCTCGCCAAATGTCATCCAAAAGCGTGCTCTTTTCAAAGAGGGGAAGTTTTTTGTTAAGGACTCAAGTTCTTCGTGGAAAAGAAGATATGATTCGCGTTCGCCAATGTTGGGGTAGTGGATAGGTTTGTGGATTTCCAATGGTTTTGTTTCCACCCATTGTCCATTTTCCCAATAGCGTCCGTTTTGAGTAATTTCTCTAATGTTAATTTCGGGGTTGAAATTTGTTGCAAAAGCTTTACCATGGTCGCCTGCATTACAGTCGATGATATCTAAATAATGCATTTCGTCAAAGTAGTGTTTTGCGGCATATGCTGTGAATATGCTTGTAACGCCGGGGTCGAATCCGCAACCAAGAACTGCAGTAATACCAGCCTCTTTAAATCTGTCGTGGTATGCCCATTGCCAGCTATATTCAAATTTTGCTTCATCAATAGGTTCGTAGTTGGCAGTATCTAAATAGTGCGTTTTAGTAGCCAAACAAGCATCCATAATTGGAAGGTCTTGATAAGGCAAAGCCACATTTATAACCATATCAGGTTTGAACGATTCAATTAGTGCTATTGTATCTTCCACAATGTCAGCATCTAATTGTGCGGTTTCAATTGTTCTGTGTTTAATTTGTGCTGCAATGCGGTCGCATTTTTCTTTGTTGCGACTTGCAATCATAATGTCTGTAAAAACTTCAGGAACCGAAGCGCACTTGTGAGCTACAACAGAGCCAACTCCGCCAGCCCCAATAATTAATACTCTTGCCATACTTTTTATTATTTAAATTCGGGGTAAAAATACAAATTTTTATTCTCAAAAAGCAAAAAAGTGGAGTCTTATGAAAAATAAAACTCCACTTTGTAAAAGATAGCTTAATACTATCTTACAATATTAATTTTTTTGCTCACAACCCCTTTGTCGGTGTATATGCTAACAAAATAAAAACCAGAGTCGAAGTTTGATACGTTTACTTCAGTTCCAAAATCCAAACTTCGTTTGCTATATACCTCTTGACCCAGTATATTTGAAATTCTTATTTCATCAATTTTACTATTGGACTCAATTCTAATTTTGCTCGAAGCTGGATTGGGATATATCTTAGTGTTAAGTGCATTATTGGCAATTCCAGTCGATTTTTCCAAGCTGATATCGTCAAGTTTTATGATGAACATACCAGCATCAGAATAGGCATGGAAACCAATATAATATACTTGTTCTGAGTGTATTGTAAAATTAACAGTTGCTTGCTCATACTCTTCATTGTTAAAGCCTTCATGATTGTTAAGTTCATAGATCATACCATCAGGATTCTGTGATGTGCCATATGCCAATTTCATATTTTCTGGATAAAAATCGGAGCCTGCGGCATACCAATATTTCAACACATAATCGCCAGTACTTAAATTTAAACAAGTAGAAATTATCCAGTCGTCTGAAGCGTTTTCATCATTTCCAAGAATGGCAATTAATCCAGTTCCATTGTGAGACTCTTCGCCATCTTCGGAGTACCCAAAGAACCATGTGTCGCCATCATTATTATTGTCAAAAATTTTCCAACCCAAGTAATCGCTCTCCTCTTCAAAGCCATTCTCATATGGTGCGGTTGAGGGTGTAACGTTTTGAGTTTCAATCATATCTGACAGGTTGTTGCTATTGTCCATATCATCTTCTAAGCTAACTTTTGCTTGGATTGAAAATATTGTACCAAGTTCAGATAAATCTGCAAGAGTTTGGAAGCTGTATTCAACAGTCTCTTCTGAAGCAATGGGACCAACTATTGCTTCTTCTACATCATCATTATCATTTACTTTATAGCTCACAGTAACATTGGAAATATCAGTAGCTCCATTATTTTTAACTTTAATCTTTATCTCTTCGCTACTTGATAATGCACATCCCGATTCGGGAATAATCAAATCTACAAGCTCAGCATCTATGGCTAAGCCTTTATAAATTCTAATATCATCAAGGTTTAAGTTTAGAGCTCCACCGCCTGTGTGATGCCATGCTATGCGTATTGTAGTGTTGGCATATTGACTTAAATCAAAAGTTCTGAGGGAGTATAAATTATCTTCATATTCTGCCAATTCCAATGTCTCTTCGATTAAGATTTCTGTAAAATCCAATGTGTCGGTGCTTCCGTTGGTTGAAATTAAACATCTATATTCTTCAGCAAAAAATTCTGCATCTTGATGCCCAATCCAATATTCGAGCTTGATGCTAGCTTCGTCGGGCAGCTCGATTGCTGGGCTTAACAGCCAGTTTGAGGGTGTTAGGTCCATAAAGCTTGCAAAATCGAATGAAGCTGACGTAACGCAAAATTCGCCTGTGTGCACGCGGTATTCTTCGTTAAGACTTCCAATTTCCCATGCATTGGTATCTCCGTCCCCATCAATAACCACCCAGTCATTGGGCATTACGCCTTCTTCAAAGCCTTCGAAAAAGATATTGGCTCTGTTTGATTTGTTTGAGGTTTTTTTAATCTGACTGTAATTAACTTTTTTGATGTTTGTTAGATGCTTCTTGTTGTTTGTTCCCCTTTGAAATTGGGCTTGTGTGCCAATGATAAAAAGGAATGAAACAGCTAATAAAAAGTATTTTTTCATAATTGCATTTTTAAATTTGGCTCAAATATAGTAAATATTGAGAAATTATATGTTAAAATGCAACAGAAGTTTAGATTTTTCTTGATTTATGCCTTATTCTTCTACAATAAGATGCACTCTTCGAGATAAATATTCCGAAAAACCGTTTCCACCAATTTCACTACATTGGTCAAGTTTGTTGTCGTAAATTCTTTTGATTTGAATATTTACAGAGCCAGCTTTTATGGGCATAAGCTCTTGAGGAGTAATTGTTACATCGCTGGCACCAACCAAATTAGGTTCAAAATAGTGAGTTTTTACAGAGTCTTTTATGCTTATAATTATATTGTCATTATTGAAATATGGTACTCCGGTCCATGAAACAACCAAGTTTTCGGTTTTGGATATTTTGTTTTTTTCAATAATAGGTTCAGCTGCCACAAGGGGAATTATATTTTTGAATTTATTTTTGTCATTATCAACATATTCAAAAACATTCTCACTTATTGGTTTTCCCTTTTTCACAACTTCATAATATGTTCCTGTAAAAAATGTGTTTACCTCTTTAAGTTTTTCGTTGTTCCAGGTGGTGTTGCTGCCATTAACAAGTCTGAGAGTTGTTCCATTTGTACCTCCAAACCTAAAGTTGGCTGTATTTGTTTGTGTCTCTTTTTCGGCATTATATCTCACCGAATATGATTGAAATATTTCACCTTGAACCACTTTGTCGGAGTCGGCAGTTTCGTTTGATTTGCACGAAAACAGCAATATGCTCAATGATGCTATGGCTGAAAAAAGAAAAAGTCTCATAATCAAATAATTTGTTTATAAGACTTTAACGTGAAAAAGTATTATTTGTTTTATCTTCTGTTTAGAAATATCATAATATAGTAGAACAAAGTTGCCAATGACGCCAATGCTCCAACAATATAAGTTCGGGCTGCCCATTTTAGTGCATCCTTAGCTGCGGCGTGTTCTGCTCCGTGTGTTAGCCCTGTTGAGTTGAGCCAAACCAAGGCTCTGCGTGAAGCATCAAACTCTACTGGCAGAGTAACAAATGAAAAAAGTGTTGTTGTAGCAAAAAGTATAATTCCTATAAGCAGTATTGCAGGAAAAACTTCCACCAATATAATTCCTAACAGCAATACCCATTGCATATATTTAGATGAAATACTTATGACAGGAACTAATGCCGAGCGCATTTCTAAGAATTTATATGCCGAAGCATGCTGTATTGCGTGTCCACATTCGTGGGCGGCAACGGCAGCAGCGGCAACACTATTGCTATTATAAACCGATTCGCTAAGATTAATAGTTTTGTTTGTAGGATTGTAATGATCTGTAAGTTGCCCCCTTGTGGCTGTAACTTTTACGTCATAAACACCTTGGTCGCGTAGCATTTTTTCTGCTACTTCTTTGCCTGTAAGCCCCGATTGAAGAGGCATTTTTGAGTATTTTTGAAATCTGCTTTTTAGTTGCGAACCAACAAGCCAGCTCAACAGCATGAAAAATCCAAAAATTAAAAAGTATTGTCCGTTAATCATTTCCATATCTAAAAGTTTTAATTCACAACAAAAATATATAAGCTTTGTGAATATTTGAAGATAAGGAGTTGTAATTAAATTAATTTAACGTATCTTTTTCAATATTTGGTTAATCAGCGACATCACTATTTTTGAATTTTCCACATCCTGTTTTATGAGCATATCAAAAGCTTTACTTTTTAGTGCAGGCATTGAAGAGAGATTGATTTCGTTGAAAAGAGTCTCTATCTTTTTTCTATAATGTTTTTGACTGATAATTTCTTTGTTACGATTTTTTTCTTCTTTTTTCTCTATATGACTTAGCTCATAGGCGTATATCATCACTGCTTGCGACAGGTTTAGGGAAGGGTATTTATCAGCCAAATGTATATAGCTAACTATGTCGCATTTTAGCAAATCTTCGTTGGAAAGTCCGCTCTCTTCGCCACCAAATATGATGGCAATGTTTTCAAATTTCTCTTCTCTTTTTCTAATAAACTCAGTTAGTTCGTGCGAAGGAATGAAATTTTCTCTAATGCTTCTTTCTCTTGAGGATGTGGCTATAAGTAGGTCGTATTTATTTTTCAATTCGTCTATGGAGTTGTATTCCTCAATGTTTTGAAGAATATCGTTGGAGCCGTGGGCTAATATTCTTGCATCTTTATGGGTGTGAGCTTCTGATTTTATTACTATGAGTTTGTCAAAACCCATGGTCTTTATAGCTCGAGCAGCCGAACCAACATTTGCTGGTTCGGCTGCTTGAATAAGTACAAAGTCAATTTTCATTTGTTTAAAAACAGACTTAAACTGTCATTATATCTTTCTCTTTTGCTTCTGTCATTTTGTCAATTTTGGAAACAAAATCGTCGGTCATTTTTTGAATCTCAGTCTCTAATCTTTTAGCTTCATCTTCTGGCAGTCCATCTTTTTCGAGCTTTTTCGCTTGGTCGTTGGAGTTTCTTCTAACGTTTCTAATATTAACCTTTGCTTGTTCGGCATCGGCTTTAACCTTTTTTACAAGTTCTTTTCTACGTTCTTCTGTAAGTTGCGGTACAATTATCCTAATAAATTCTCCATTGTTTTGTGGGTTAAATCCAAGATTTGCTGCCATAATAGCTTTTTCGATGGGTGCCAACATGGTTTTTTCCCATGGTTGAACTATTATTTGACTAGCGTCTGGAGTAGATATATTTGCAACTTGAGATAGGGGAGTGGGGTTGTCGTAATAGTCAACTCTAACACCGTCAAGCATTTGTGGGCTGGATTTTCCTGCACGGGTTTTTTGAAGTTCTCTGTCGAAAAACTGAATAGTGTTGTTCATGTTTTCCTTTGTCTCTTCTATTAATAATAAACTGTCATCATTCATAATTGTAGCCTTTTATTTAATTACTGTTCCAATATTTTCATTTTTTAAAACCTTCAAAAGGTTTCCTTTTTCGTTCATATTAAAAACCACTATGGGTAAGTTATTTTCTTTACATAGTGTAAACGCTGTAAGGTCCATAATGTTTAAGTTTTTATCATAAGCTTCGTCAAAACTTAGGCTTGAGTATTTCACAGCATCTTTGTGTTTTTCTGGGTCTTTGTCATAAACTCCGTCCACTCTTGTTCCTTTAAGGATGGCGTCTGCTTCAATTTCTATACCTCTAAGTGCTGCTCCACTGTCGGTGGTAAAAAATGGGTTTCCGGTACCTCCGCTAATTATGACCACTTTGCCTGCATCAAGATATTGGTTTGCTTTTCTTCTGCTCATTCTTTCGCAAATGGGGTCGATGGTGAAGCCTGATAATACTTCTGCTGGAATATTTATAGATTCCAGTGCCGATTGTAGTGCTAAGCTATTTATTATTGTTGCCAGCATTCCCATGTAATCGCCTTGAACTCTGTCGAAGCCATTTTTTGTGCCTTGTATTCCTCTGAAAATATTTCCGCCACCAATTACTATGGCAATTTTAAAACCATTATCAACTGCTTCTTTAACCTCTTGTGCAAAGTAGTCCAACATTTGTGGGTCTATTCCTTTGCTCTCTTTGCCTTGCAACGATTCGCCACTAAGCTTTAATAATACTTTTTCTATCTTCATCTTTTTAAATTTCGGTGTAAAGATAAAAAAAAAGGAGCTAATTAAGCTCCTTTTTCTATTCTTTTTATGCACCAAGTTGCAATCGGGCAAAACTTGTACACTCTAAGTCTTTGTCATTTGATTTCAAGAAATCTCCAACAGTTGTTTTTGTATCTTTAAAGAATTCTTGATTAACCAATGTGTTCTCTTTGAAGAATCTGTTCAATTTTCCTTGAGCAATTTTTTCAATAAGATCTTCTGGTTTTCCTTCTTGTCTTGTAAGTTCGCGTGCAATTTCTAGCTCTTTTTCTACAAACTCTTTATCCACACCTTCGGGATTAATTGCTATGGGAGCCATTGCAGCTACTTGCATAGCCACATCGTGTGCAATTTCTTGGATATTGTCAATTGTTTTGTTGAATCCAACAACTGCAGCCAAACGATTTCCGTTGTGGTTGTATGCTGCAACATATTCGGAGGTAACAGACTCGTATCTTGACATTTCAATTTTCTCACCAATTTTTCCTGTTAGGTCTGTAAGGTGGTTGTTTATGGTCATTCCATCAAGTTCAATTTTTAGTAAATCTTCTCTTGTGGCAACTCTATTTTTAATAGAAATATCGGATACTGATTTTACGAAATTTATAAAATCATCATTTTTTCCAACGAAGTCAGATTCGCAGTTTATCATAACAACGCTACCGAAAGCTTTATCTTCTGTAACTTGTGCAAACACAAATCCTTCATTAGCTTCGCGGTCAGCTCTATTTGCTGCTACTTTTTGTCCTTTTTTACGTAGTATTTCAACTGCTTTGTCAAAATCGCCATTAGCTTCTACTAATGCATTTTTGCAGTCCATCATACCAACGCCTGTCATTGTTCTTAACTTGTTAACATCAGCTGCTGTAATAGCCATGGTATATAATTTTTAATGGTAAATATTTTAATTTTCTGTTGTTTTCTTAGCAACAGTTTTTTTAGCGGGAGCTTTCTTTACAGTTTTTTTCTCGCCACTTTCGTCTTCAACTGCTACTTTTGCTTTTGCCTTTGCTTTTGGCTTTTTAGTTTTCACAACTTCTTCTTCCTCATCATCTTCGTCAATGATGATTTTAGTTTCTTCTACTTCTTCTATATCTGCATCTTCTTCCACCTCTTCTACATCATCTTGACGTTTTTCTCTCTCCATTTGTCTTTCGTTAAGACCTTCTTGGATGGCGTCTGTCATTGCTTTGATAATAAGTGATATTGATTTTGAAGCATCATCATTTGCTGGTATAGGAAAATCAACCAATAGTGGATCAGAGTTTGTATCTACTATTGCAAAAATTGGAATACCCAATTTTTTAGCTTCAGCAACAGCAATATGTTCTTTTAATATGTCAACAATGAAAACAGCTGCTGGAAGACGGTTTAGGTCAGAAATTGAACCTAAGGTAACTTCCAATTTCACTCTTTCACGTTGAATTTGTAATCTTTCTCTTTTTGAAATATCGTTAAATGCAGGGCTTGCCATTAGTTTGTCTATTGACGACATTTTTCTAACAGCTTTACGGATGGTGGAGAAGTTTGTAAGCATTCCGCCGGGCCAACGTTCAACAACGTAGGGCATATTCACTTCTTTAACCATGCTTGAAACAATGTCTTTAGCTTGTTTTTTTGTTGCTACAAACATTATTTTCTTTCCTGATTTAGCAATTTGTTTGATTGCGTTTCCTGCTTCATCAATTTTAGCAGCAGTTTTGTGCAAATCTATAATGTGGATTCCATTTTTTTCCATAAAAATGTATGGAGCCATGTTTGGATTCCATTTTCTACGTAAGTGACCAAAGTGTGCACCTGCGTCCAATAATTCGTTAAATGTAACTTTTGACATGTTTTTGTTTTTCTTTTTTTTGTTTACTTTCCTTTAGTTTTAAGCAATCGCAAAGTAATGCCACTGTGCAGTCGATGCGATTTGGATACTAAACTCCTTTATTGCAACAAGTGTACTAACGTTTGCTGAATTGGAATTTCTTACGAGCTCCGGGTTGACCTGGTTTCTTACACTCAACCATACGTGGGTCGCGACGCAATAGTCCGTGAGGCTTAAGCACTGGACGAAACTCTTCGTTGATTTCGCAAAGAGCTTTAGATATACCTAAACGTAGTGCTTCGGCTTGACCTGTATTTCCACCGCCAGCAATGTTGGCTACTACAGAGTATTTGCCTTCATTGTCGGTTAGCTTAAATGGTTGTTCTACTTTATATCTCAATGTTGGAGTGTTAAAGTATTGTGTATAGTCTTTGCCATTTACTATAATAGTCGCCTTGCCATCTTCAGCAGGATTCAAATATACACGTGCAACAGCAGTTTTTCTTCTGCCAGATGTATTTATTCTTTCCATTATAAGTTGATATTTTCTAAATTAATTTCTTTTGGTTGTTGTGCTTGATGTGGATGCTCACTTCCTTCATAAACGTATAGATTTCTGAATAAAGCTCTTCCTAAACGGTTTTTTGGAAGCATGCCTTTAACAGCGTGTTCTACAACGTAAATGGGTTTGCGTTTTAGCATTTCAGCAGGTGTAGTTACCTTTTTTCCACCAACATGTCCACTGTAACGAACGTATGTTCTGTCTGTGGCTTTGTTGCCTGTAAGGTTAACTTTTTCTGCATTGATGATGATAACATTGTCACCACAATCAACGTGAGGGGTGAAGTTTGGCTTGTGCTTTCCACGAATCATTTTTGCTACTTTAGAAGCCAATCTACCTAGTACCATGTCCTCGGCATCTACAACAACCCATTCCTTTTGAACGGTGTTTTTGTTTGCTGATACAGTTTTATAACTTAATGTATTCATTCTTTTTATTTAAAATTCTAATCCCCTTGAAATCAAGGGAGTAAACTAATTTTTTTGTTTCAACTGAACAAATTTACGGTTTCTTCAGTCGAGATGGATAAATTCGGGACTGCAAAAGTAATACTTTTTTTTTATTTAACAATGCTTTTTATACTAAAACTTTCAATTAAATAAAAATAAGAGGAAAATATCTTCTAAAATGTAGATTTATTCAAAGTCTATTGTGCCAATTTTTATTCCATTTATGGATTTTAATTGTTTTTGTAGCTCCAAAAATTGTTCGTCATCTTTGGCACACAATATCTCTAAAATTATGATGCCTCGAAGTCCGCTATTGTCGTCTTCAAATGAGCTTAAACCAACTCTTGTTCTAATAATATTTCCATACATTGTCAATATTTCTTGCACCTTGTATGGCTCTTCCACTTGCTTTGTTATGTTTATTGCTAGAATATTTATCATAATATAATTAATGTATTAATAGTTAAAAGTCATGTTTTTAACTTCAATGCCCTCTATTTTGCTTAAATCGGCTTCGAATTGAGTCCACAATTCCGATTTGTTTCTCAAAATCAGCAATATAATTCCTTTTCTGCTACATGTGGCACTATTTAGCTCGTGTGTGCCAAGACGTGTGTCAATTATTGATGCATATTTTGATAATACTTTTTGAGTTTTATCGGCTTCTTTTATTCTATCCTTTATGATAATTCCTATGATTTTTGTCTCTTTCATAAATATCTATTTTAAAAATAAAGGTCTCTTTCGCCTTGTTTAATTTTCTCTATTCTATCTCTCACTTCTTGCTCAAAACTTGGATTATCTAATTCTTTCAATTCTTTTTCAATAAGAGTCCAGCCTTTGTGCGAGGTGTCGTTGGGAGCATAGTCTAAAAGATATTCTGCTAGAGTTAGAATTGCATTTGGCGTACAGAATCTTTTTATAAATCCGGGTACCGAAAATTCCATAAAATGTTCACCAGTTCTACCCATTCTGTAGCACGATGTGCAGAATGATGGCAGAAAATCTTTTTCCAATAGTTCGTCAATAACATCATTTAGCGAGCGGTCGTCGTTTATTTTAAACTGCTCTTTGTTCAAATCTTGTTCTTCGTTTAGGGCACTGGAGTAGCTTCCTAATTCAAGTTTTGTTCCGCCGTCAATTTGCGAAACGCCGTATGATAGGGCTTCGGCGCGAATATGAGCTGGCTCGCGTGCTGTCAGAATTAAGCCAGTGTATGGCACTGCCAAGCGTAGAATTGCAATTAGCTTTGTGAAGTCTTCATCGCTGACCATATATTCTGGTCTGGAATAGTTTGATGCAGCTGTGATGCGTGGAAATGAAATTGTGTGTGGTCCCACATCGTAGCATGCTTCAAGGTGGTTTGTATGACGCACCATTGCCAGTACTTCAAATCCCCAGTCGTAGAGACCAAAAAGTGCTCCCATTCCCACATCGTCTAAGCCAGCTTCTTGGGCTCTGTCAAAGGCTGTTAGTCGCCAATCGTAGTTGGCTTTTTTGCCACCTTTGTGATACCATTTATATGCCTCTGGGTGATATGTCTCTTGGAAGATTTGGTATGTTCCAATTCCAGCTTGATGAACCTTTCTAAAGCCTTCAATATCAAGGGGAGCGGCGTTTATGTTTACTCTTCTAATTTCGCCATTTCCTTTTTTTATGGAGTAGGCTAGTTCCGTGTTGCGGGCTATAAAATCGGCGTCATATTCGGGGTGTTCGCCATAAACCAAGACCAATCTTTTTTGTCCATTATCTTGAAGTGCTTCAATTTCGGAACGAATTTCGTCATCTGTTAATGTCTTGCGAACGGCATCCTTATTGGCTGCCCTAAAACCACAATAGGTACAGTTGTTTGTACATTTGTTGCCCACATATAGGGGTGCAAACAAAACTATTCTGTTGCCGTAAACTTTCTTTTTCAACTCACGTGCACCCTCGCGAATCATCTCCACTAATTCGGGGTCGGTTGTATTTACTAATACGGCTGTTTCTTCCATCGTTAGACGGTTTTTGTCCAACGACTTTTGAATAACATCAATAACTCTATGTCGGTCGGGGCGAGTGTTTTTTAGGTAATCCTCAATTTCTCCTACATCGATAAAAGGTTTCATCCTCTCATCTTTAATCTTGTACTTTTCTGGTGTGAATATCATTGTGAATAAGTTTAATATTATAATTGATGCAAAACTATTTCATTTAGTTCAACTATGTCTTATATTTTACATATTTAACATAGAACTAAGCATCTGCCATTAATTTGTTGTTATGATATTAACAGTTAAAAGCTAAAATTGTTTTGCTTTACTGCATTGTTTAAAGGTTTTTAGTGAAATAAAATACTTACTTTTGCATAAAAACAAGATATGGCTTATTATAAAATTGAAGGTGGCTACCAGCTTAATGGTGAAATTGTTCCACAAGGGGCTAAGAATGAGGCACTTCAGGTGATTAGTGCAGTCTTACTAACAGACGAAAAGGTTACAATATCAAATGTGCCTGATATAATAGATGTAAACAATTTAATCAAATTGCTTGCAAATTTAGGCGTAGAAGTCAATTCGCCCCAAGAGGGTGTTTATGAGTTTAAGGCAGAAAATATTGATTTCGACTATTTTGATACCGAAGATTTTGTGAAAACTGCTGGAAAAATTCGCGGCTCAATTATGATGATCGGACCCATGCTGGCACGTTTCAAAAAAGCTTCTGCCCCCAAACCGGGAGGCGATAAAATTGGAAGAAGAAAATTAGATACGCATTTTATTGGCTTGCAAAAGCTTGGTGCCGATTTTAATTTCTGCGAAGACTCTAAGGTGTTTCAAGTTAAAGCCGATAAGCTAAAAGGAACTTATATTCTCTTGGACGAAGCTTCAGTTACTGGTACTGCCAACATTGTTATGGCAGCAGTTTTGGCAGAGGGAACCACAACCATTTTTAATGCAGCTTGCGAGCCCTATTTAAAACAACTTTGTAAAATGCTAAACTCCATGGGAGCAAAAATTGGAGGAATAGGGTCGAACCTACTCACTATCGAAGGTGTGGAATCACTGGGAGGTTGCTCACATAGACTATTGCCTGATATGATTGAAATAGGTAGTTTTATTGGTTTGGCAGCCATGACAAAATCGCATATCAGAATTAAAGATGTTAGCATTGAAGATTTGGGAATTATCCCCGACGTTTTTCGCCGATTGGGTATTGTTGTCATAGAAGAGGGCGATGATTTGATTATCCCCGAGCAAAATTCATACGAGGTGGAAACCTTTATGGATGGCTCCATAATGACCATTGCCGATGCCCCGTGGCCAGGCTTCACTCCCGACCTTATTAGTATTGTTTTGGTTACAGCCATTAACGCAAAAGGTAGTGTTTTGATACATCAAAAGATGTTTGAAAGCCGTTTGTTCTTTGTAGATAAATTGATAGATATGGGAGCCCAAATTATTCTTTGCGACCCCCATAGAGCAACCGTTATAGGACTAAATCATAAATATCCACTACGTGGAATACAGATGGTTTCGCCCGATATTCGTGCCGGAGTAGCACAACTTATTGCAGCCTTGTCGGCAAAAGGAATTAGTCATATTCATAATATTGGTCAAATTGAAAGAGGATACCAAAATATTGATGAAAGGCTAAGACAGCTTGGAGCTAAAATTACCAGACACGAGGACTAAAATTATTTTGAAATGAATATAGGAATAAATGGTTTTGGAAGAATTGGAAAAATCGTTTTTAGAATTTTGCAATTTCATCCAGAATTAGAAGTGAAGCTTATAAACGACCCCATGCCCTTAGAAACTATGGTTTATCTCCTTAGATACGACTCCATACATGGACCATTCAAAGGGAAAATTGAGCAGGGCGAAGGCGGTATATTTGTAAATGATAAATTTATACCCGTAACTACTGAGGTGGACCCCGAGAAGATACCTTGGAAAAAATATGATGTAAGCGTAGTCCTTGAATCATCGGGAAAATTCGCCACACGAGAACAGCTTAAAAAACATATTTTGGCAGGAGCCAAAAAAGTGATTCTTTCGCGACCTGCAGATGAGCTATTGGATTATACTCTGGTGCTTGGTGTCAACGACGATGGGTTTAAAAATGAACATAAAATAATATCAAATGCATCGTGTACAACAAATTGTTTGGCACCTTTGCTAAAACTTATAGATGGAGAGTTTGGGGTTGAATCAGGTTTTCTAAATACTGTTCATCCATACACAAATAATCAGTCCATAATTGATGCTCCTCACCCCGAAATAAGGAGGTCGAGAGCAGCATCGAATATTATTCCAACAAAATCTACTGCCATTGAAGCTTTGTTTAAAATATTGCCCAAATTCAAAGGCAAATTTGATGGCTTTGCTACAAGAGTGCCAGTTCCAGATGGCTCTTTTATTGAACTCTGTCTCAATCTGTCAAAAAATACCGATGTGGAGTCTTTCAATAAATTTATCAAAGAATCGGTTAAAACAGAATTGAAAGGAATTGTAGATTATACCGAAGACCCAATAGTATCCAGCGATATTGTAAACAACCCTCACAGTGCCGTTTTCGACTCCTTGGCAACAAAAGTTGTAAACAATAATTTTATACAAATAATTGCATGGTACGACAATGAGTATGGCTACTCAAATAGGGTTGTAGATACAATGGAAATAATGAATAAATTTGAAAAAGATGATAAATAATATCATATTCAGCCAGTGTAAACCCAATGTAAAAGAGGTATATAAAAAGATTTTTGAGAACGTAAGAATTTCGTGCGATGATGCATTGGTTTTGTATCAAGATGCAGATTTGGCTTCTCTATCTTTTATGTCTAGTTTTGTGAAAGAAAAACTGCACTCCAAAAAGGTTTACTTCGTAAAGAACTACCACATAGAGCCAACAAATATATGTATTCACAATTGTAAGTTTTGCTCTTTTTCCGAAAGAATAAGTGGGCAAGGTTGGTCGCACACCGCTGAGCAAATGCTTCAGGAGGTTAAGCAGCTGTCAAAAGAAATAAATGAACTTCATATAGTGGGAGCTGTTTATCCTGATTACGATTTAGACTTCTATTGCAATCTTTTAAGTGATATAAAAAAGCTACGTCCAGATATTCACATAAAAGCCTTTTCGGCAGTGGAAATTGATTTTTTGATAAAACATAGTGAACTAAGCATTTCTCAAACTATAAAAAAGTTGATTGATGCAGGTTTAGACTCAATCCCTGGTGGCGGTGCCGAAATTTTTGATTCAGAAATTAGAAATCAAATTTGTCCCAGCAAAACAGATGCAAAACAGTGGTTATTGATACATGAAGAAGCTCATAAACTTGGACTTTCTACCAACTCTACCATGCTTTATGGTTTTTTTGAAACATACGAACATCGAGTTCAGCATATGAATGAGTTGAGGAAATTGCAAGATATAACCAATGGTTTCAATGCTTTTATTCCCTTAAAATTTAAAAATTCCAATAATGAATTTTCACATATTGAGGAGATTTCCGTAGTTGAGGAGATGAGAAATTATGCTGTCGCGCGATTGTTTTTCGACAATATTCCCCATCTAAAAGTTTATTGGCCCATGACGGGCATAGAAAATTCTTTAACAGCTTTGCGGTATGGAGCCGACGACTTTGATGGAACCATAGAGGAGTCCACAAAAATATACGAAATGGCAGGTTCTGTTTCCAATCCATCTATTAGTGCAGAGAGTTTGAGTGAAATGTTGCAAAAAGAGGGATATGTGGCGGTGGAACGTGATGCCATGTATAATGAAATATAGATTTTAAATTTTATTATTTAATTCAATTGAAAAATTGTTAAAAGCCTATACTTTAGAGCACTTGTAAGTTTATAATACATATTTTTGTACTAACAAATAAACCAAAAGAGATATGAAAAAGGAACTAGAATCAAAAGTAATTAATGTAATAGAGCAACTTAAACCCTATCTTCAAGCTGATGGTGGTGATATAAGATTTGTAGAGCTTACAGATGAGAATGTAGTTTTAGTAGAGCTACAAGGTGCATGTGGATCGTGCCCACATAGCCAAATAACCTTGAAAAAAGGAGTTGAGACAGCAGTAAAAAAAGCGGTTCCAGAGATAGTATCAGTTGATGATATTAACTTGACTTTTTAAGCTGACTATTGCAGAACAAAAAATGGGGCCGAAAATTTCGACCCCATTTTTTGTATATTTTGTTTTGTCTCTATTCTAGTACCCACTGAAGCATACCATCAACAACCTTAAGTACATATGTTCCAGATGGTGGAGGTGCTTGAAGAGGTACCCATTCCATTCCATTCCAGAACATAATATCATTCATATTGCTTCCATTTGTATATCCTGGTCCGGCTGGTCCTTGAGGTCCTTGAGGTCCTTGT
>JAAYKF010000028.1 GCA_012522535.1 Bacteroidales bacterium | reverse complement strand
TTTTTGGAGGAATGCAGATTAGCAACGACTTTTCTGAAATAATATGGCAAGGTATTCCGTCAAATATAACGGGAAATAGTTTCAACTTTCACTATAAAGCTGAATTTCAACCCGGTGACAAAGGTCTTGTTTATATCATACTTAAAAATGATGGTCAGCTAATTGAAGAGCTAACATACGACATTGAGACCAATGCCACAGAATGGACAGCCATTGAAATTCCTATAAATGCAAACCTTGAAGAGCCAGATGAGATTTTTGTAACTTTTATGAGTAGCAAGCATGGTATGTGGGGTGGAACACCTGTTTTGGGCTCGTGGTTACAAATTGATGATGTTCATTTTAGCAATGCAAGCAATGAGAAATTATATTTGCCCAATGGCGGATTTGAAGATTGGCAAAACCTTACTACTGAAGAGCCAGTGGGTTGGGAAACCTCCAATTTGAGCTTAGGTGCCATTAGAGACGATATTAAAAATGTTGAAAAAACCACCGAAAGTTATAGCGGTGAATATGCGGCACTTTTGGAAGGTAAGTTTATGTTCGGCGAATTTGATAGCGGAGAAATTAAGTATAGAGGTGAATTTGATGTAATACCAGAAAAAATTTATTTTGCATATAAATATAACTCTACAATGAATGCCAATGGCGAAATGAAGGTAAGTTTTTTCAAAAATAATGGCGAGCATTTAATAGGACTTTTCATTTACGAAATTAATCCCAGTGCAGAATACGCCATAGCCGAACTAGAAATAGACATTAATGAGCTACCCGAAGAGATTGAAATTGAATTTATAACTCCTCGAAGTCCATCACAATTGTGGATAGACCAAATTTGGTTTAGCTGTTTTGAGCCAAGCAATGTTTTGGGCGAGTTTATAACAGAAACAGAAGTAAAAATCGCTTGGAAGTCACCATATGGAAATAATAAATTTGAAATTGAATGGGGCGAAGAAGGATTTGAACAAGGAACTGGAACCATAGAAACCGTAACATTCGATAACATATATTTCATTACTGTTCCTGAGACAAAGAATCATGATATTTATGTAAGAAGCATTTGTGCAGATAATGAATTTAGTTCTTGGGCTGGACCCGGATTAGCAAGTCCTGGAATAATAGGAATTGACAATAGAGATATGGAATATTTTAATGTTTATCCAAATCCATCTAATGGAAATGTTTATATAAAGTCGAAAGAAAATGCTTTACTTAAAATCTACAATATGCTTTCAGAAGTTGTATATATAAAAAACATCAATGCAGGAAATCAGCTAATTGAATTAAATAATATTTCAGAGGGAGTTTATTTTGTTGTTATAGAGAGTGAAACCAGCAAAAGCACCAAAAAACTTATAATTAAGCATTAGTTATTTATAAATGTTTTTCACAAATAAGCAGGTTCTATCAGCCTGCTTATTTTTTTATACTTGAACAACATATAAATGCTATTTATTGACAAAATGGTTATACATTTGTCAAAATTTCGAGAAAATGAAAAAAACTACATCAATATCATTCCTTATTTTTCTAATTACATTTTCTGCTTTCTCGCAAAAGGGAACCATTAGCGGATATGTTTATGAAAAAGGGAGTCGCGAATCATTGGTTGGTGTAAACATTTACGATCCGATTGCAAGAACGGGCACAAGTACAAATATTTACGGTTTTTATTCGCTTACGTTAAATTCTACTGACAGCGTCATCATAAGGTGGTCGTATGTAGGTTATAAAACTGTTGAAAAGAAATTATTGCTAAAAGAAGATTTGAGATTAGATATTTTCTTAGAGCACGCAGGCGAATTGGAAGAGGTGGTTATTATGGGCGAAGGCATCACCAAGCTCAGCGAAGATGTTCGCATGAGCGTCATGGAAATAAAACCCAAGGATGTAAAAATGATTCCTGCTCTTTTGGGTGAAAAGGATGTGTTTAAGGCTTTGCAGCTGATGCCGGGCGTTCAGAAGGGCAATGAGGGTTCCAGCGGATTGTATGTGCGTGGTGGCGGTCCCGACCAAAATTTAATTATTTTAGACGAAGCTGTGGTGTACAATGCCAATCATCTTTTTGGATTCTTTTCATTATTTAACGGCGATGCCCTGAAGTCTATTGAACTGACCAAAGGAGGCTTCCCTGCCCGACATGGTGGTAGATTGTCGTCGGTGGTAGAAATGACAATGAAAGATGGCAATAAGGAGAAGTTTGGTGGCGAAGCTGGAATTGGTTTTATTTCGTCAAAACTACTTTTAGAGGGTCCAATTATCAAGGATAAATCATCATTTATAATTTCTGGTCGAAGGACATATATTGATGTTTTGACCCAACCATTTATCATAGCTCAAACTCAAGGCACAACTGCTGGTTACTATTTTTATGATTTGAATGCAAAAGTCAACTACGATTTTGGCTCAAGGGATAAAGTTTATTTGAGTGGATACTTTGGTCGTGATAAATTCTACTTAAACGATTTATCATCTTCAGAAAGCACCCTACGTTCTGGCTTATACTGGCAAAACTCCACAGGAACATTAAGATGGAATCATCTTTTCAACAATAAACTATTTTCCAATGCATCCCTAATTTTTAGCAATTATACCATGAGTGTGTATGCCAAAAATGAATACAACTCATATGTTTACAGTTTAAGATATTTATCCAATGTGAATGATTTTGCTGCAAAGTACGATTTACACTATCATTTAAGCCCCAATCACAATATTCGATTTGGAATAAGTAGTGTTTATCATCTTTTCACTCCCGGTTCTATTGTTTTAAAAGATGACGACCCAAGCAACGATTTAAAGTTCACCAAAAGGGAGTATGGCATAGAAACTTCCTTATATGTGGAAGATGAGATGAAGTTTTATAAAAACAAATTGAGATTAAACCCTGGTTTCAGACTTACATCATTTGCTGTTAAGGGCGAGCACTATTGGAGTCCCGAGCCACGTTTTTCGGCCAGCTACATGCTTAAGCCCGATTTTGCCATAAAAGCTTCATATGCTTCCATGTCGCAATTTTTGCATTTGCTAAGTCATACTGGAGTTGGGCTACCTACGGATTTATGGGTCCCCTCTACAAAAAACATCCGTCCACAAAACTCATGGCAGGTGGCAAGTGGCATTGCAAAAGATTTTACACAAAACGACTTAAGTTTGTCATTGGAGGGTTATTACAAAAAATCGGATAATATTATCGGCTACAAAGAGGGTGCAAGCTTTTTGAGCATCGACGGCTCGGGCGATGCCATGGAATATGATTGGGAAAGAAACATCACCAATGGGCAAGCTTGGTCCTATGGTGCTGAAGTTTTGTTTCGTAAAAACAGCGGCAAATTCTCTGGCTGGGTGGGCTATACCCTATCGTGGACACAGATGCAGTTTGACGAGCTTAACTTTGGAGAGAAGTTTTATGCTCGCTACGACAGAAGACATGATGTTTCCGTTGTTTCTATTTTCAGGTTCAATGAAGATATTAGCTTGTCTGCCACATGGGTTTATGGTACTGGAAATGCCATTACGCTACCCTTTGCCTCATTCTCCGTTGGAGAACACCACCTTGGAACTAATAATATGATTTATAATCATACAGTGTCTGACTACGGCGAAAAGAACAGCTTTAGAATGGCTCCCTATCACAGATTTGACTTAGGCTTGCAAATTCATAAAGTAAGAGAAAAATATGAATCTACTGTGGAGCTTGGAGTTTATAATTTATATAATAGGAAAAACCCATTCTACTATTATATCGAATCTGTGTATAACGAAGATAGAGGTGTTAAAAATGTCTTGAAACAACTATCAATTTTCCCCATTATTCCCTCCATTAGTTGGAACATAAAATTTTAAATTATGCAAAGAAAAATTAATATATCACTGTTTTTATTAGCTCTTCTTATTTTGGCATTATCGTGTACAAAAGAGCTTGAAGTGGATATTCCCAACAACGACCCGAAATTGGTTGTTCACTGTTTTATTTCCCCTCAACAGGACACTTTGAAGGCTTATGTGAGCAAATCTAGACCCGTTGGCGAGTATGGAAGTACTGAAAACTTAAATTGGTGGCATCGAGCAGATATTGTTGAGAATGCAGTTGTTGTTATTAGCAATAGTGTTGGCGAAAGCAAAACTGCCCAATTTGTTACAGAGGATACTGAATATAGCATTGACAAATATTATCAAATCATAACAGATGGTTTTTCAATTCAAGAGGGTGAGACATATAAATTATCGGTTTCGGCACCCGGCTTTCAATCGGTTTGGGCAAGTGTTGCAGTTCCCTTGGCTTATGATGTGAATATGAAATTCAAGGGCATAAAACATATTGATAATGAATTTAATAATGTTTTTTTGTACAGTTTTGATTTTACTGATTTAGCTGGTGCTGAAAATTTTTATTCAGCCAGTGCATATTCTGTGGTGGATGGTTGGGAGGGCAATCAATATATGTACAATACCGCCATTGATGAATATTTTTCTGATGCCAATTTTGATGGCAAGGATATAGGAATTCAATTTGTTTCATATTACGATATTGACACAACACACAAAGTGGTGGTTAGACTATATCACATTGATAAACACTACTTTACCTATAGTAGAAGTGTTGACAATTATGATGAGATGCCTTTTTCGGAGCCCACTCCCATTTATAGCAATGTTGAAAATGGCTTGGGTTGTTTTGGTTCTTTCACTTATTCAACTTATAGTTTCACCATTGAGCCATAGTGCTAAACAAAAAAAGCTGTCGGAATTGACAGCTTTTTGTATCTAAGTTTAAGTTTACCAGATTATTCTTCTTCGGTAGTTTCTTCTGAAGTTTCTTCTACCACTGGAGTTTCTTCGGCAGTGGTAGTTTCTTCAGTAGTTTCAGCTTTTGGAGTCTCTTCAGTTTCTGCCACTTCTTTAGTTTCTTCTGCAACAAGAGTATCTTGTGCAACAGTTTCAGTTTTTGGAGTTGAAGATCTTCTTCTTCTGGTTCTCTTAGTTTTAGTTTCTTTTTGTGCTGTGTATGCTTCGTTGTAGTCAACCAGCTCAATTATACACATTTCGGCATTATCACCAAGTCTGTTTCCAGTTTTCAATATTCTTGTATATCCACCTGGTCTGTCTGCAACTTTAACGGCTACTTCTCTGAACAGCTCGCTAACGGCGTGTTTATCTTGAAGTTGTCTGAACACCATTCTACGTGAATGTGTAGTATCATCTTTACTTCTATTTATAATTGGCTCAACGTACTTTCTAAGTGCTTTTGCTTTAGCTGTAGTTGTTGTTATTCTTTTATGAATAATTAGAGACGATGCCATATTTGACAGCATTGCTTTTCGGTGAGCACTTTTTCTTCCTAAATGGTTTATTTTTTTTCCGTGTCTCATTTCTATTAATCCTTATCTAATTTATATTTATCTACATTCATTCCGAACTCTAGGTTTTTAGACTCTAATAGGTCTTCCAATTCGGACAGTGATTTTTTTCCGAAGTTTCTAAACTTCAATAATTCATTTTTCTGATATGTAACTAGGTCTCCAAGTGTTTCCACATATGCAGCTTTTAAGCAGTTGAGTGCTCTAACTGACAGATCCAGATCGGTAAGTTTTGTTTTAAGTACTTGTCTGATGTGCAGTGAGTTTTCGTCAAACTCTTCGGTAATACTTTTTTCTTCTGCTTCGAAGGTAATTTTATCATCAGAGAAGAGCATAAAGTGTTGAATTAGAATTTTCGCTCCTTCTTTAAGTGCATCTTTGGGATGAATTGAGCCATCGGTTTCTATTTCTATGGTTAGTTTTTCGAAGTCTGTTTTTTGTTCAACTCTAAAGTCGTCTATATGATATTTTACGTTTCGGATTGGTGTATGAATGGAGTCCATTACAATTATTCCTATTCCTTCGTGTAAGGTTTTATTATCTTCTGCTAGTACATAGCCTCTACCTTTGTCAATTGTAATTTCCAAATTTAGCTTAACGCTTGGTTCCATGTGGCAAATTACCAATTCGGGGTCTATTATTTGGAAGTTATTTAAAAACTTATTGATATCACCGGCTTTAAATACTTCTTGGTCGCCAATTGTAATATTTACTTTTTCTTCTGTTATTCCTTCAACTTGTCTTTTAAAACGTATTTGTTTCAGGTTAAGAATTATATCAGTAACGTCTTCAATTACTCCTTCTATAGTAGAAAATTCTTGTTCCACTCCTTCAATTTTCACTGAAGTTATGGCAAATCCTTCCAAGGAAGATAGTAAAACTCTGCGCAGTGCATTACCGACAGTTATACCGAAGCCGGGTTGAAGTGGTCTGAGTTCGAACACACCTCTTTTTTCGTCGGATTCTAGTACTACTGTAAAATCGGGTTTTTGGAATGTTAAAATTGCCATTGTTATACTATTTAAATTTTTAATGTTATTTCGAGTACAATTCAACTATGTGTTGCTCTTCGATTGGTTCTGGTATATCGGCACGTTCGGGCACTACTAATAGTGTTCCTTCAAATGCTTCTTGATTCCATTCTAACCATGGGTATTTGCTTGAGCTAACTCCTGATAATGAATCGACAATAACTTCCAATGCTTTTGACTTTTCGCGTACTGCTACTTTATCACCAACCTTAAGTCTATAAGATGGTATATTTACCACTGCACCGTTCACTGTTATATGTTTGTGGCTAACTAGTTGACGTGCTGCTGCTCTTGTGGGAGCTATTCCTAAGCGGAATACAGTATTATCCAATCTTACTTCTAACAATTTCAGAAGGTTATCGCCAGTACGTCCTTGCATACGTGCTGCATCATTAAAAGTTTTTCTAAATTGGCGTTCAAGTATTCCGTATGTATATTTTGCTTTTTGTTTTTCAAGAAGCTGTACTCCATATTCAGAAACTTTACCGCGTCTGCGTGATGCACCATGTTGTCCTGGAGGATAATTTTTTCTATCTAAATATTTATCAGGACCGAAGATTGGCTCACGAAATCTTCGTGCTATTCTTGTTTTTGGACCAATATATCTTGCCATTACTTTATATTTTTACTTTAATTACTAAAACTAACACAATTACACTCTACGACGTTTGGGGGGGCGACAGCCATTATGTGGAAGTGGAGTAATATCAACAATTTCTGTTACTTCAATTCCTGCTGTGTGTATTGTACGTATAGCTGACTCGCGACCTTGTCCGGGTCCTTTCACATATACTTTTACTTTACGCAAACCTAAGTCATAGGCTACTTTTGAGCAATCTTGTGCTGCCATTTGTGCAGCGTATGGTGTGTTTTTCTTTGAACCGCGGAAACCCATTTTCCCGGCTGAAGACCAAGATATAACCTGTCCTTCATTATTTGTGAGTGAAACTATTATGTTGTTGAACGAAGCTGAAATATATGCTCTTCCTAAAGCTTCGACTTTCACCGTTTTTTTCCTTGTAACTCTTGAAGTTTTTGCCATAATGCTATTATCTAACCTTCTTTATAATTTACTATTTAGTTACTTTCTTCTTGTTAGCAACTGTTTTTCTTCTACCTTTACGGGTACGTGCGTTGTTTTTGGTATTTTGTCCACGCAGTGGTAAACCAATACGGTGACGAATTCCACGATAACAACCAATATCCATTAATCTCTTAATGTTCATTTGAACTTCTGAACGTAGCTGTCCTTCGATTTTCAACTGACCAACTTTCTCGCGAATGTCTGCCAATTCAGCATCGTTCCATTCATTTACTTTCTTATCGTAGCTAATGCCTAATTCATCAAGAATGTCCTGTGCAGTGCTACGACCTATTCCGAAAATATAGGTTAAACCTATTTCTCCTCTTTTGTTTCTTGGTAAATCAATACCTGCTATTCTAGCCATAAAATTTTAATATGATTTTAAATTTATTATTACTTCCTAGCCTTGACGTTGTTTATGTCTTGGGTCTTTTTTATTTATAACATATACAACACCTTTTCGGCGTACAATTTTACAGTCTGCTGTTCTTTTCTTAACTGATGCTCTTGTTTTCATGTTCTATTATTTATATCTGAATGTTATTCTTCCTTTGGTTAAATCGTATGGCGACATCTCTACTTGCACTCTGTCTCCGGGTAAAATTCTAATGTAGTGCATACGCATTTTACCTGAGATGTGTGCTATAATCACGTGGCCATTTTCGAGCTCTACTCTAAACATCGCATTTCCTAACGACTCGATTACTGTGCCATCTTGTTGTATTGATAATTGTTTAGCCATTAATTTTCCTTTCTATTTCTTGTTCTATGTATTCGTATGTTGATATTATCTCTGCTTTATCCTTTCTTACCACCACTTGGTGTTCGAAATGTGCTGAAGGTTTTCTGTCGGCTGTTCTTACTGTCCATCCGTCGTTTTCGAATATTACGTTACGTCGTCCGTAATTTATCATTGGCTCTATACAAATAACCATTCCTTCTTTCAACCTTGGTCCTTTTTGGGGTGTTCCATAGTTTGGAACTTCTGGTTTTTCGTGCAATGAACGTCCTATTCCGTGTCCAACTAATTCTCTAACAACTGAGTATCCATGTTTCTCAACATATGATTGAATTGCATAGCCTATATCTCCGATATAATTTCCGTCTATGGCCATTTCAATTCCTTTGTATAGAGATTCTTTGGTTTTGGCGATTAGGTCTAAATATTCGCTTTTCACATTGCCAATGGCAAATGTATATGCATAATCGCCGTGATAACCATTTTTTACAACTCCACAGTCAACCGAAACTATGTCGCCATCTTTTATGACATAGTCGTTGGGTATTCCGTGCACTACTGCATCATTCACCGATACGCACAAAGTTGCTGGGAATCCGTTATATCCTTTAAACGATGGTTTTGCTCCATTTTTCAGGATAAATTCTTCAGCTACTTCATCAAGATGTTTTGTAGTAACTCCTGGTTTTATTACACGTGCCACTTCAGCAAGTGTTTTTCCAACAAGCAAAGAACTTTCTTTTATTAGTTTTATTTCAAGTTCAGATTTAGTATTTGAGTTAAAAAATAATCCCACAATTAAATTCCTATTGATGATCTTCCTTTTATTCTTCCCGATTTTGTTAGACCATCGTAGTGTCTCATAAGCAGGTGGCTTTCAATTTGTTGTAGTGTATCCAGTACAACTCCCACCATAATTAGTAGTGATGTTCCTCCATAGAACTGTGCAAATTGTGAACTCACTCCAGCCAGTCCAACAAATGATGGCATAATGGCCACAAATGCTAGGAATATTGAGCCTGGTAGTGTAATTCTCGACATTACACCATCTATAAAGTCTGCTGTTCTTTTTCCTGGTTTTACTCCGGGTATAAATCCGCCATTTTTCTTCATATCTTCGGCTATTTGGCTTGGATTAATGGTTATGGCTGTATATACGTATGTAAACCCAATAATTAATATTGCGAAGGTGAAGTTGTACCAGAATCCGTGGAAGTTTGAAAATGCTGCTGCAAACCCTGACAAATTTTCTGAGCTTGAAAATTGTACAAACGTAAGGGGTAGGAACATAATTGCTTGAGCAAAAATGATAGGCATTACACCTGCTGCATTTACTTTAAGGGGTAGATATTGTCTAACTCCGCCATATTGTTTGTTTCCAACAACTCTTTTTGCATATTGCACTGGTATTCTACGTGTTCCTTGTACAAGTAGAATTGATAGTAGAATAACGCCTATAAGTACAACTATCTCGACAATAAAAATTATTAATCCACCTGAGCCATCTATTCTTGATGTAAATTCACCAACTAGTGCCATTGGCAGTCGGGATATAATCCCAATCATTATTATTAATGAGATTCCATTTCCTATTCCTTTGTCGGTAATTTTCTCGCCCAGCCACATAACGAACATTGTTCCGGCTATCAGTATTAGTACTGATGTAAATAGGAACAATTTGGACGGTGATCCATCTGCTAAGAATGGATAGAATGCCTGTGGTGGCAGTTGGCTCGAAAGGCTTGCTATATATCCGGGTGCTTGTAAACCTGTAACAAGAATTGTAAGGTATCTTGTTATTTGGTTTATTTTCTTTCTTCCACTTTCTCCTTCTTTTTGCAGTCGTTGGAAGTATGGCACTGCCATTCCCAGAAGTTGTATAGCAATTGACGCAGAAATATATGGCATAATTCCCAGTGCAAATATTGATGCATTGGAGAATGCACCTCCCGAGAACATGTCTAAGATTCCCAATAGTCCTTTTTGAGCATTGCTTGAGAAATCGTTTAAAAGGTTTGCATCAATTCCTGGTAATACAATATGAGAACCAACACGATAGATAAACACTATTGCAATAGTGTATAATATTCTATTGCGTAGTTCTTCAATTTTGTATATATTTTTTATTGTATTAATGAGTCGTCTCATTTCTTAAATTTTTGTTGCTGTTCCGCCTAAGTTTTGAATTGTTTCCATTGCTTTTTTTGAAAAAGCGTTTGCTGTAACTTCTACTTTAGATGTTAACTCTCCTTTTGCAAGAATTTTAACCAAGCTGTTGTTACCCACAAGTCCATTTTCACGGAATACCTCTTTATTAAATACTGTAATTCCTTTAGTTTCGACTAGTGCCTGTAATGTACTTAAATTCACTGCAGTATATTCTACTCTATTAATGTTTTTGAATCCACCTTTTGGTATTCGTCTATATAGTGGCATTTGTCCACCTTCGAACCCTAATTTTTGTTTATAACCAGAGCGCGATTTTGCTCCTTTATGTCCGCGTGTTGATGTTCCGCCTCTTCCTGATCCTTCTCCACGTCCTATACGCTTCACATTTTTGGTTGATCCAGCTGCTGGTTTTAAGCTACTTAAATTCATTTTATTTGGCTTTTTTTATTCAGTTACTATATTTCTTCCACTAAGAGCAAGTGTTTTACTTTTTCCACCATACCCTCGATTTGTGGTGTTACCACAACTTCTACTGAGTGGTTCATTCTTCTCAATCCTAAGGCTTGCATAGTTCTTTTTTGTCTAGCAGGTCTTCCGATGATGCTCCTTTTTTGTGTCAATTTTAGTTTTCTCATTTCAATTTTTTTAGGAAAAAACGTGCAAATCTACAAATAAATTTGCATATTAACAAGTTTTATTTTTATCCGTTAAATACTTTATCTAGGTCAATATTTCTCATTTGTGCCACTGTATAAGGATCTCTTAACTTTAATAGTGCATCCATTGTTGCTTTAACAACGCTGTGTGGATTTGATGATCCTTGCGACTTAGCTAAGATATCTTTTACTCCAGCACTTTCAAGTACTGCACGCATTGCACCTCCGGCAATAACTCCTGTACCTGGTGTTGCAGGTTTTACCAAAACTCTTGATCCACTAAATTTACCTTCTTGGGCGTGGGGTATTGTTCCATTAATTACGGGTATTTTGTAAAGATTTTTCTTTGCATTGTCAACACCTTTTGCAATGGCTGATGTTACCTCTTTAGCTTTTCCGAGTCCATATCCAACAACTCCATTTTCGTTTCCAACTACAACAATAGCTGAGAAACTAAATGTACGTCCACCTTTTGTTACTTTGGTTACACGTTGAATACTAACTAGGCGATCTTTAAATTCAATATCGCTTGATCTTACTTTATTTACGTTTGTATTTGGCATATTTTTCATTTAGAATTTTAAACCTCCTTCTCTGGCACCTTCTGCCAAAGACTTTACTCTTCCGTGATATAAATAACCGCCTCTATCGAAGCAACATTTTTCTATACCAGCTTCTTTTGCACGCTCAGCTAATAGTTGTCCAACTAATTTTGCTTTTTCAGATTTTGTTACTTTCTGTGTAGCAATGGAGGGTACCATTGACGTTGCTGATGCCAATGTTACTCCCTTTGTGTCGTCAACTATTTGTGCGCTGATGTGGCTGTTGCTACGGAATACTGAAATTCTTGGCATTTCGGTAGTACCGTTAACAACCTTACGAATTCTCTTTTTAATTCGATATCGTCTATATACTTTTTTGTTTTTAATAGCCATCCTATTTTGGATTTTAATGTTTTACAAAAATTATTACTCTGCTGCTTTTCCAGCTTTTCTTCGTAGAACTTCCCCTTGATATTTAATACCTTTACCTTTGTATGGTTCTGGTTTACGTAGGGAGCGTATTTTGGCAGCCACTTGTCCTAACAATTGCTTGTCGTGCGATTTTAGGGTTATAAGTGGATTTTTACCTCTTTCGCTCACTGTTTCAACGCTAACTTCTTTGGGCAATTGGAATATAATGCCGTGGGAGTATCCTAAGTTTAATTCTAGGTTTTGTCCCTCATTTGACACTCTGTATCCAACTCCTACAACTTCTTGTACAATTGTAAATCCTTCTGAAACTCCATGTACCATATTGGCTATTAGTTGTCTATATAGTCCGTGGTATGCTCTATGTTGTTTTTGGTCAGATTCTCGTTTAACGTTAATCTCTCCGTTTTCTATTTCAAACGTAATGCATGGATCAACATACTGTTCAAGTTCTCCTAGAGGTCCTTTTACTGTAACGATGTTATCGTCGCCTCTTTTAAACTCTACATTGCTTGGTAGTGTTATGGGTGCTTTTCCTATTCGTGACATTTTTTTACCTCCTTAATTAACTTACGTAACATAATACTTCACCGCCAACATTAAGTTTGCGTGCTTCTTTATCGGTCATAACACCTCTAGATGTAGAAACTATAGCAATTCCAAGTCCGTTCAAAACTCTGGGCATATCTTTTGCCGATGAGTATTGGCGAAGGCCTGATTTACTAATTCTTTGAAGTTCAGTAATTGCTGAAACTTTGCTAGTTGGGTGATATTTTAGTGCAATTTTTATCATTGCTGGGAACTTATCATCTTCAAATTTATAGTTGAGGATGTATCCTTTTTCGAATAATATTTTAGTTATCTCCTTTTTCATTTTTGAAGAAGGAATATCAACTACTTTATGTTTTGCCATAATGGCATTTCTTATTCTCGTTAAGTAATCTGCTATCTGATCGGTATTCATCTTTTACTTTGTTTTATTTATTACCAACTTGATTTTTTCACACCTGGAATAAGTCCTTTTGAGGCCATTTCTCTGAAGTTGATACGTGATATACCAAACATACGCATGTATCCTTTTGGACGTCCAGTGATTTTACAACGATTGTGCAAACGAATCGGATTTGAATTTAGCGGTAGTTTTTGAAGTCCAACCCAATCGCCTGCTTTTTTGAGTTCAGCTCTTTTATCTGCATACTTATCAACGAGCTTTTGTCTTTTTATCTCTCTCGCTTTTAATGATTCTCTTGCCATTGGTTATTGATTTTGATTTTGATTCATAAATGGTAGTCCAAATTTCTTAAGTAGTGATAAACATTCAGCGTCGGTTTGGGCTGTGGTAACAAATGTGATATCCATACCATTAATTCTAGAAATTTTGTCTATGTTTATTTCGGGGAAAATTATTTGTTCTGAAATTCCAAGTGTGTAGTTGCCTCTTCCGTCAAATCCTTTATCGCTAATACCTCTAAAGTCTCTAATTCGTGGAATTGATACTGATATTAGTCTATCAAGGAATTCATACATTTGGTTACCTCTAAGAGTAACTCTTGCTCCGATGGGCATACCTTTTCTTAGTTTAAAGTTAGAAATATCCACTCTTGATTTTGTTTGTACTGCTCTTTGTCCGGCAATAAGTGTCATCTCTTCAAGTGCATTTTCTAATATCTTTTTGTCCATTATTGCTGCTCCAAGTCCTTGGTTTAGTGATATTTTCACCAGCTTGGGTACACGCATAACGCTTGAAAATTGTAATTCTTCTTTTAAAGAAGGTACAATTTCTTCATTATATTTTTGCTTTAATCTTGGTGTGTAGTTCATTATCTAATTTCCTCCTGCGTTTTTGATTTTTTTGAATAACGTACTAGTTTTCCATTGCTATCCAATTTTCTACCTATGCGTGTTGCGTTACCACTTGAGTCAACCACCATAAGGTTTGAAATGTGTATTGGGGCTTCCATTTTAATAATTCCGCCCTGAGGAGCTTTTGCATTAGGTTTGGTATGTTTTGAAACCAAATTCACACCTTCAACGATAGCGCGAAGTTTTTTAACTTCTACTTTAAGGACTTTTCCTTGTTGTCCTTTCGATTCTCCGGCAATTACTTTGACCGTGTCTCCTTTTTTAATATGCAATTTTGTAGGCATTTTCTTTCAATTTTTATAGCACTTCTGGTGCTAAGAATACTATTTTCATAAACTGTTTTTCTCTAAGTTCGCGAGCAACTGGTCCAAAAATACGTGTTCCACGTATTTCTTCATTGGGTGTTAGCAATACGCATGCATTATCATCGAAGCGGATATATGATCCGTCGGCGCGGCGTATCTCTTTTTTTGTGCGAACTATAACTGCTTTGGTAACCGTTCCCTTTTTAATACTTCCTGAAGGAATAGCATCTTTTACTGTTACTATTATTTTATCGCCAACTGTTGCGTAGCGTTTTCTTGTACCTCCAAGAACTCTGATGCAAAGAACTTCTTTTGCACCGCTGTTATCGGCTACTCTTAATCTTGATTCTTGCTGTATCATAATTATTTAGCTCTTTCTAAAATTTCTACTAATCTCCATCGTTTTGTTTTGCTCAATGGTCGAGTTTCCATTATACGAACTGTATCGCCGATGTTACAATCATTGTTTTCGTCGTGTGCTGAATATTTTGATGATCTTTTCAGAAATTTTCCGTATAAAGGATGTTTGAACTTACGTTCAACGTGCACAACAATTGTCTTTTGCATTTTGTTGCTCACAACCACTCCTTCTCTAACTTTTCTTAAATTACGTTCCATTTGGATTTACTATTTAATCTTCCTTTTTATTTTTTTCTAATTCGCGTTTGCGTATTTCTGTTTTAATACGAGCAATTGTTCTGCGATATTCTCTAATTTTCATTGGGTTATCCAATGGAGACACAGCATGATTGATTCTCATTCTAGTTAGCTGTTTTGTCTCTTCTTCCAGTCTCTCTATAAGATCTGCATCTGAAAGTTCTATTATTACGCTTTGCTTCATTTAATTTACTTTTTATCTTCAACATAATCTCTACGTACAACAAATTTTGTTGTAACTGGCAACTTTTGTGCTCCAAGTCTTAGTGCTTCGCGAGCAACATCCATAGGTACTCCGTCCACTTCGAATAGGATTCTACCAGGGTTAACTGGTGCTACGAAATATTCGGGCGAACCTTTTCCTTTACCCATACGCACTTCAAGAGGTTTTTTGGTGATAGGTTTGTCGGGGAAAATCATAATCCAAACCTGTCCTTCTCTTTTCATGTATCTGGTTATTGCTTGACGAGCCGATTCTATTTGACGACCTGTAATCCAGCTTGATTCTAGTGTTTTAATGGCAAACGTTCCGTAGGCTATTTCGCTACCTCGTTTGGTTAAACCTTTGAATTTTCCTTTTAGCTTTTGATGCCTTCTGTATTTGGTCCTTCTAGGCTGTAACATTATTATTCTTTTTTAAGATGATTAATTTTTAGTTTCTTCTTCTTCTTTGGTGTTGACCTCTACCACGACCTGGATGCTGTTTTTTGTCTTTGCTTTCAGCGTGTGCAAACAAGTCTGGGGTTCCGTATATCATACCTTTACATATCCACACTTTTACGCCTATTGCTCCAAAAGTTGTGTGTGCTTCTGAATGAGCATAGTCGATGTCGGCTCTAAGGGTATGGAGGGGTGTTCTTCCCTCTTTAAAATGTTCTGTTCGTGCCATCTCGGCTCCGCCAATACGACCTGAAATTGATACTTTTATTCCCTCTGCTCCCATTCTCATTGCTGTGCTAATGGCCATTTTGATGGCTCTACGGTATGAAACTCTACCTTCAATTTGCTTGGCTATGGATTGCGATACTAAAACTGCATCTATTTCGGGGCGTTTGATTTCAGAAATATTAATTTGTATCTCTTTATTAGTTAAGGTTTTCAATTCTTCTTTTAGTTTATCAACTTCTTGACCACCTTTTCCAATAATTAGACCTGGACGAGCTGTGAATATTGTAACTGTTACCAGTTTTAATGTTCTTTCGATATATATTTTAGAAATTCCGGCTTTGCTCAAACGAGCTTGTAAGTACATTCGGATTTTTTGGTCTTCAACCAATTTGTCTCCAAAGGACTTTCCACCGTACCAGTTCGAATCCCATCCTCTAATGATTCCTAATCTCAGGCTAATTGGATTTACTTTTTGTCCCATTTAACTTATCTTTGTTTAGTTTTTACTATCTATTATTAATGTAATGTGATTAGAGCGTTTTCTAATTCTATACGCACGTCCTCGTGGTGCTGGTCTAAGACGTTTCAACATTCTTCCACCATCCACTTTAATCTCTTTTATGTACAGATTACTATCTTCGATGCGTGCACCTTCATTTTTCTGTTGCCAGTTGGCTATTGCCGAAACTAATAGCTTGTGCAACTTAGGAGCTGATTCTTTGCTACTAAACTTAAGAATGTTAAGTGCTTTTTCAACCTCCATTCCTCTAACTACGTCTGCCATTAGGCGTGTTTTGCGTGGCGAGGTAGGATTGTTTACTAATCGAGCCATATAGATATTTTTCTTGGCTTCTTTTAGTTCTTCGGCTTTATTACGTTTACGTGATCCCATTGCTTAAATTATTTCTTATTTTCTCCCTTTATCTTTACTTCCAGCGTGGCCTCTAAATATTCGCGTTGGAGCGAACTCACCAAGCTTATGACCTACCATGTTCTCGGAAACATATACGGGAATAAATTTATTTCCATTGTGTACTGCTATAGTCAAACCTACAAAATCGGGGGTAATCATTGATGCTCTTGACCAAGTTTTGATTGTACCCTTCTTTTGAGATTCTTGTGCTTCTATAACACGTTTCTCTAATTTATAATGAACATAGGGTCCTTTTTTTAATGAACGACTCATAATACGCTAATCTTTATTTGTTACTTTTTCTTCTTTCTACAATAAATTGGTTTGAACTCTTATTTTTCTTACGAGTTCTATATCCGATTGCAGGAATACCTTTACGCGAACGTGGTTGTCCTCCTGAGGCGTGCCCTTCACCACCACCCATGGGGTGATCAACTGGGTTCATGGATACTCCTCTAACGCGAGGACGACGACCTTGCCAACGGCTACGACCAGCTTTTCCTGATACGTTGTGGCTATGGTCGATGTTGGACGCCATACCAATGGTTGCTTTACATTCGGTTAAAATCAAACGAATTTCGCCTGAAGGTAACTTCACTTGAGCATATTTACCATCACGAGAAAGCAATTGTGCATATGACCCTGCTCCACGAGCTATTTTTGCTCCTTGACCAGGACGCAACTCTATATTATGAATAATTGTTCCAAAAGGAATTTCGTCAATATAAAGTGAGTTTCCTAAATCGGGAGATACGCCACGACCTGCAATAATTTCCTGACCAACTTGAATTCCGTGTGGTGCAATGATGTATCTCTTCTCTCCGTCTTTATAAACGATTAGTGCGATACGTGCAGAACGATTTGGATCATACTCTACTGATTTTACAACTCCGGGGATTCCCTCTTTATTGCGTTTAAAATCAATTATTCTATATTTCTTTTTATGACCACCACCAATGTGTCTCATGGTCATCTTTCCTTGGTTATTACGACCACCGCTACGCTTTTGTGGTGCTAACAAACTCTTTTCGGGAGTACTGGTAGTAATCTCGTCGAAGTTGCTGATAACCTTAAATCTTTGTCCGGGTGTAACCGGTTTATATTTTTTTAAAGCCATTTTAAATATTACTATAAAAATCTATTATTTGACCTTCTTTCAGTTTTACGAAAGCTTTCTTTACTGTGTTCTTTTTCCCAACTATATATCCACTCTTTGTTCCACGAACTTGAGTTTTACCACGTTGGATAAGTGTGTTTACTGACTCAATATCAACACCATAAAGTTCTTCAACAGCTCTCTTAATCTGATATTTATTTGCCCTTCTATCTACAACAAAGCCGTATGTATTGTTCTTCTCTCCAGCCATGTTGCTCTTCTCTGTTATAAGGGGCTTAATTATTATACTCATCTCTTTATTGTTAATAATTATTACTATTCGGCAAGTTTTGTATCTTGAATTTTAGAAACTGTACTTTCAAATAAAACAAGCTTCGAAGCATTCATAACATCATAGGTGTTTAATTCATAATCACTTATAACATTAACCTTCTTCAAATTTCGAGACGACAAATATACGTTTTTATTCAATTCAGAAACAACTAAAAGAGTTTTTTTATCAACTAATTCGAAATTGTTTAAGAATTCTACGAAATTTTTAGTTTTTGGTTCGTCGAATGTAAAATCTTCAACAACTACAATGTTATCCGATTTTGCTTTATATGCAAGTGCCGAATGACGTGCTAATTCTTTTACTTTTTTGTTTAATTTGAATGAGTAGCTACGTGGACTTGGTCCAAAAACGCGAGCTCCACCACGGAACAATGGGTTTTTGATGCTACCTGCACGTGCGCCACCTGTACCTTTTTGTCTTTTTATCTTACGAGTACTACCCGATAGTTGAGACTTCTCTAACGTACTGTGTGTACCTTGTCTACGATTGGCCAGAATACTTTTTACATCTAACCAAATAGCGTGATCATTGGGTTCTATCCCAAAAACTTCATCTTTTAATGAAATAGCTTTTGTTGATTCGCTACCGTCGAATTTATATACTTTTAACTCCATCTTTCTATTTTTAAGTATGAACCATTTGCTCCAGGCACTGAACCTTTTACCACTAATAGATTTTGCTCAGGCATAATTTTCAAAACTTCCAAGTTGATCATCATAACAGTTTTGTTACCCATCTGACCGGCCATTTTCTTTCCTTTGAAAAGTTTGGCAGGTGTAGATGATTGACCTATGGAACCTGTGCTACGCTTAACACCATTGTGCCCGTGTGTGGTTTCGCCCACTCCACTATATCCATGGCGTCGCATAACTCCCTGAAAACCTTTTCCTTTTGATGTACCAGATACGTCAACAAATTCTCCTTCGTGGAAAATTGTAACATCTACTGTTTCACCAAAACCCTTACGACGATCTTCCTCAAAACGCGAAAACTCCATCACTATTCGCTTGGGAGTTGTTCCTGCTTTTTTGAAATGACCCATCATAGGTTTTGTGGTATTTTTCTCCTTCTTGTCGTCAAAGGCTAACTGAATTGCTTCATAATTATCCTTCTCAAGAGTCTTAATCTGTGTTACCACACATGGACCAGCTTCTATAATTGTGCATGGTATGTTCTTACCAGAGGCATCGTAAATGCTAGTCATTCCAATTTTTTTTCCAATTAATCCAGACATTTTTTTAAATGTTTTTTTGATTTAACTTATTGATACTTACCTCACACTTTTATTTCTACTTCAACACCGCTTGGCAACTCAAGTTTCATAAGAGCATCAATAGTTTTTGATGTGGTGCTGTAAATATCTAAAATACGTTTGTATGTAGATAATTCAAACTGTTCTCTCGATTCTTTGTTAACAAATGTTGAGCGGTTTACCGTAAAAATCTTTTTGTGTGTAGGTAGCGGTATCGGACCACTTACTACTGCACCAGCAGACTTAACAGTCTTTACTATTTTCTCTGCCGATTTGTCAACCAATGTATGGTCGTACGATTTTAATTTAATTCTTATTCTTTGGCTCACTTTATAAAAAATTTATGTTTTACAATAATGAATATTTTCCTTGATATAAAATTTCTTCACTAAGTTCGGACGGAACTTCGGCATAATGCGAAAATTCCATCGTGGATGTGGCTCTTCCTGACGACAAGCTTCTGAGGGTGGTTACATATCCAAACATTTCGGATAGAGGAACCATTGCCTTGATTACTTGTCCGTGCGAATCGCTGTCTATTTGATTAATGATGGCTCTACGACGATTCAAATCGCCCGATATATTACCAATAAAATCTACTGGCGAACTTATCTCTGTCTCCATAATTGGCTCTAAGAATATGGGGCTAGCTTTGCGGCATGCCTCTTTAAATCCAATATTGGCACATATCTCAAACGAGAGTGCATCGGAGTCAACTTCGTGATAAGCTCCATCTAATAAGCGAACTTTGACCGACTCTAAGGGGTAGCCAGCCAATACACCATTTCTCATTGCGGTGTTAAATCCTGATTTAACAGCTTCTACATATTCTTTTGTTAGTGCACCACCTTTGGTTTCGTCAACGAAAACAAGTCCTTTCATATTGTTTTCTACTGGCTCGATTACAAAAGTGATATCTGCAAATTTTCCTTTTCCGCCGGTTTGCTTTTTATATACTTCGCGATGTTGTACTGACTTAGTAATTGCCTCTTTATATGCCACTCGAGGTTTACCATGATTACATTCAACTTTAAATTCGCGCTTCAAGCGATCTAAAAGGATATCCAAATGAAGTTCACCCATTCCGTGAATGGTTGTTTGACCTGTTTCGTCATTTACCTTTACCATAAATGTGGGGTCTTCTTCGGATAGTTTGCGTAGTGCAAGGGATAGTTTATCAATATCTTCTTGAGTTCTGGGTTCCACCGCAACGGTGATAACTGGCTCAGGAAAATCGATATTTTCGAGTATTATTGGATGTTTTTCGTCGCAAAGCGTGTCGCCGGTGCGAATATCTTTAAATCCAACTGCCACTCCAATATCTCCTGCTTGAATATTTTCCACTGCTGTTTGTTTGTTTGAGTGCATCCTTAGCAAACGCATCAATCTTTCTCGTTTCTGTGTTCCAATATTAAAAACGGTTGAGCCGGCTTCTACTTGACCAGAGTATACTCTAAAGAATGCAATGCGACCCACGTATGGATCGGTGGCAATTTTAAATGCGAGGGCTGAGAAAGGTTCCTTCACATCTGGGTTTCTCTCTTCGGGCTTATTGGTTTTGGGGTTGATACCAGAAATGGCTTCAACTTCCAATGGCGAAGGTAGATACTGTGCCACGGCATTTATCAGGTTTTGAACTCCTTTGTTTTTAAATGATGACCCACACAAAACGGGACAAACATCAAGTGCTATTGTAGCTTTTCGCAATACCTTCACTATCTCTTCTTCGGTGATAGTTTCGGGCTTGTCAAGATATTTTTCTAATATAGATTCGTCATATTCGGCTACTATTTCCAATAATATGTTTCGATACTCTTCAACTTGGTCTAACATCTCTTCTGGAATTTCAGCTTCTTCATAAACTGCTCCCAGCGATTCATCGTCCCAAACATAAGCTTTGTTTTGTATCAAATCAACTAAACCTACAAAATTTTCTTCAGAGCCTATTGGCAACTGTATTGCCACAGGGGTGATATCTAATCTATTTTCTATTTGATCTATTATTCTGTAGAAATTGGCACCTGCACGGTCCATCTTGTTGATATAACATATTCTAGGCACACTGTATTTGTTGGCTTGTCGCCAAACAGTTTCGGATTGTGGCTCTACGCCCCCAACGGCACAGAAAATTGCCACTGCTCCATCTAATACTCTAAGTGATCGCTCTACTTCAACCGTGAAATCTACGTGTCCGGGGGTATCTATTATATTTATCTTGTACTCTTCTTGGTTGAAATCCCAATAAACTGTTGTAGCAGCCGAGGTGATGGTTATACCACGCTCTTGCTCCTGAACCATCCAGTCCATGGTGGCGGTGCCTTCGTGTACTTCGCCTATTTTATAACTCTTGCCAGTATAATACAGAATACGCTCGGTAGTTGTTGTCTTACCAGCGTCAATGTGAGCCATAATGCCTATATTTCTTATGTATTTCATTTCGTCACTCATCTGTATTATAAGCTTTCTGTTTTCTTATTTAGAATCTAAAGTGTGAGAATGCTTTGTTGGCATCAGCCATACGGTGCATATCTTCTTTACGTTTGAATGCTGAACCCTCTTCTTTGTATGCCGACATAATCTCGCCAGCTAATTTTGCTGCCATAGATTTTTCATTGCGTCTGCGTGCAAAGTTGATAAGATTTTTCATTCCTATGGATTGTTTTCTATCGGGGCGAATTTCTGAAGGTATTTGGAATGTTGCTCCACCAATTCTACGGCTACGAACCTCAACTGATGGTGTTACATTTGCTAAACCCTTGCGCCACACTTCTAGTCCGTCTTCCTTGGTTCTATCGCTAACGATATCTATCGCATCGTAGAAAATCTTAAAAGCCAAACTTTTCTTACCATTAAACATTAAGTTGTTTACAAATTTGGTAACTGTAACATCCCCATACTTTTGATCGGGAAGGATAATTCTTTTTTTTGGTCTAGTTTTTCTCATAACTTAATCTATCTTTTCAGATTATTATTTCTTTGGTCGTTTTGTTCCATACTTGGATCTACTCTTGTTACGTCCCTCAACACCAGATGTGTCTAACGCTCCACGAACTACGTGATAGCGAACTCCGGGAAGGTCCTTAACACGACCACCACGAATCAACACGATGGAGTGCTCTTGCAAATTGTGACCCTCGCCAGGTATGTAAGCATTAACCTCTATTTGATTGGTTAAGCGAACTCTTGCTACCTTACGCATCGCCGAATTAGGCTTCTTGGGTGTGGTGGTATAAACACGCACACAAACGCCACGACGCTGAGGACATGATTCCAAAGCAGGTGATTTACTTTTGTATTTTACATCTTTCCTGCCTTTTCTAACTAATTGTTGAATTGTTGGCATACTACTTTATTAAATTGATTATCAGTACTATATATAATACCCCTCTATTTTGGGACTGCAAATGTACAACTTTTTTTTTTATAAACCAATAGCTTTCAACACTTTTCTTTCTGATTTCTCGATTTTTATGCAAAAAAATGAACATTTATGCCAAATTATCAACTATTAAATGTTGAAAAAATAGAAAAATCATAAGAGCCTTATAAATAAGCAGATGCACTATATTATATTGTAATAAATAAAATCAGAAGATTATTCAGATATTTCTTGTGTATATTTGCAAACAAATTTTTTCTTATGCACGAGTTTTTAAACGAATTGAATGATGTACAGCGCGAAGCTGTTGTTAATACCCACGGACCCACAATGGTTATTGCTGGTGCTGGCTCCGGAAAAACAAGAGTTCTCACCTATAGAATAGCGTATATGGTGAAAAATGGTGTAGAACCTTTTAATATTTTGGCTCTTACTTTCACTAATAAAGCTGCCAAGGAGATGAAAGAACGTATCACAAGCATTCTCGGAAATAACCAAGCCAAAAGCGTGTGGATGGGAACTTTTCACTCCATATTTGCCCGAATCTTAAGACAAGAAGCCGAACTATTGGGATACACAAAATCTTTTTCAATTTACGACACCGACGAAAGTAGAAATTTAATCAAATCCATTGTTAAAGAACTCGACCTCGACTCAAAAACATACAAAGCTAACCTTGTTCACTCAAGAATATCAATGGCAAAAAACAATCTCATTTCGGATATCGACTACGCAAACATTGGCGAAATTGTACAAGCCGATGCCGCAGGACAAAAACCATTGATTCACGAAATTTATACAAAATATAATCAGCGTTTGCGACAAGCAAATGCAATGGACTTTGACGACCTCCTATTTAATATTAATGTATTATTTCGCGATTTTAATGAAACTCTACTAAAATATCAGTCAATTTTTAAATATATTTTGGTTGATGAGTATCAAGATACAAACTATGCACAATATCTTATTATAAAAAAGCTTGCCCACTTTAATAAAAATATTTGTGTTGTGGGCGACGATGCACAAAGCATCTATTCGTTCCGTGGGGCAAACATTCAAAACATACTCAACTTCAGATCCGACTACCCTGAATATCAACTGTTTAAGCTTGAACAGAACTATCGTTCCACAAAAAACATTGTCGAAGCTGCCAATAGCTTGATAAAATCTAATAAGAAGCAAATTGCAAAAGAAATTTGGACCGACAACGACGAAGGTACTAAGATTAAAGTAGTAAAAAGTAGCACCGAAAATGATGAAGCTCTATCGGTTTCGGAATTACTATTAAAGAACAAAAGAGACTTGTCGCTCAATTATTCCGATTTTGCCATCCTTTACCGTACCAACGCCCAATCCAGAGCCTTTGAGGATGCTTTTAGAAAATTTAGTATCCCCTACAAAATTTATGGAGGATTGTCGTTCTACAAACGCAAGGAGATTAAAGACCTTATATCATATTTCAAATTGGTTTTCAATCCATACGACGAAGAGGCTCTCAAAAGGGTGATTAACTACCCCCAACGTGGAATTGGACAAACAACCATGGAAAAGGTAACGGCTCACGCTTTTCAGATTGGCATACCCGTTTGGGATGTAATTAGCAATCCACAAAAATATCAGCTGCCACTATCGGCTACCTACGCCAACAGAGTGAAAGACTTTGCCGACAAAATTATGAGCTATAGAGCACAGGTCGAAACACTTGAAGCATACGACTTGGCATATCTTATAGCAAGCACCTCAGGAGTTTTGTCAGATTTGCTACAAAACACCGAAGAGCCAGAACGCTACAAAAACGTGGAAGAGCTTCTGAATGCTGTTCGCGATTTTGCCGACTCCGAGCCAGAGCCCGATTTTGAGACTGGCGAAATAGTGGAATCTAAAAGAACATTAGACGAATTTCTTGGTCAGGTGGTTTTGCTTACCGATATGGACGAAAAAGAAGACGACAACATCGACAAGGCTATTCTTATGACTGTGCACTCGGCAAAAGGGCTTGAATTTCCGGTTGTTTTTGTGGTGGGCTGCGAGGAAAATTTATTCCCATCATTTATGTCCATTAGCTCAAAAAATGAGTTGGAAGAAGAGAGACGACTATTTTATGTGGCACTTACAAGAGCCGAAAAAGCAGCCTATTTGAGCTATGCCGAAACCAGATATAAGTGGGGACAAATGACCTTTGGCGAACCAAGCAGGTTTATAGAGGATATTGATGAAAAATATTTAGACAATCTTGTTACCAGAAGTGCCGCCCCAAAATTCAGTAGCAGACCATCATTTGCCTCGCCACAAAATAGAACCGCTGGCTCAACTCCATACTCTTTTAGCACAAATACAGAAACAAAAAAACAGAGTGTAGATCATAGCAAATTGGTAAAAATTCACGACCTTAGCGGTAAATCAACTGGCGAAACTGCCAATTACGACCAACTTGCCACTGGCTCCACTGTGGAGCATTCCAAATTTGGAAAAGGAGAAATAATGGACATTAATGGTCAGGGAGACAACAGCAAAGTTGTGGTAAAATTTAACAACGGCGATGAGAAAACTCTACTACTAAAATTTGCAAGATTAAAATTAATAAATTGAATCTAAATATTTTTTTGTATTTTTGTAGAAACTTATTATTTATATTTGTCAGCTTATTAAAAAACAAGACTATACATCTTAGCAAAGTGACAAAGTACAAATCAACAATTTTTTATGGAATATAACACATCTAATGAGAAGATAGCCATTAAAGAGTATGGAAGAAATATACAAAAAATGGTAAACTATCTGCTCACAATTGAAGATAGAGAAAAAAGATCTAAACTTTCGCACACAGTGGTAAAAGTTATGTCGCAAGTCAACCCACAAGAAAAAGACTCACAAGAATATTGGCACAAGCTATGGGACCATCTGCATATAATTGCTGGATTTCAACTCGATATTGATGCCCCATATCCAAAACCATCACCCGACATCATCACTCGAAAGCCAAACAGAATATCCTATCCTAAAAATAAAATCAAATTTAGACCCTACGGAATTAATGCCGAAAGATTGGTGGAAAAAGCTATTCAATTTGAAGAGGGACCCGAAAAAGAGGCTTTTATTTCAGATATTGCAAACCTTTTAAAAAAACAATATATCAACTGGAACCGCGACTCGGTGGACGATGAAGTGATAGCACAACACTTGAGCGAACTATCCAACAATGAACTAAAACTGGATGATGATTTTAAATTTGTTAGCACACGCGAATTAGTTCAGCAAAACACCAACCAACGAACTTCTAACAACAGAAACACCAATAGAAGACACAAAAACAACAGACGCAACAAAAACACCCAACGAAACAACCAATCAAGAAGCAGATATCAGCAACCCAAAAAGAGTTAATTGTATGGAAAACATAATCCTCAAAACCGAAGATATTGTAAAGCAATATGCCAACCACAGAGCTCTTGACAAAGTTAGCATCAGCGTTCCACAAAATTCTATCTACGGTTTGCTTGGTCCCAATGGTGCAGGAAAAACGTCCCTTATTAGAATTATAAATCAGATTACTGCACCCGACGAAGGCAAAATTTGGTTTAAAGGCGAAAGCCTAAAATCCAAACATATTGGCATGATTGGCTACCTTCCCGAAGAGAGAGGACTATACAAAAAAATGAAGGTTGGCGAACAGGCAATATATCTTTCGCAGCTAAAAGGCGTGCCTAAGGCAGTAGCCATGAAAAGATTGAAATATTGGTTTGAGAGATTTGAAATAGAAAATTGGTGGAACAAAAAAGTGGAAGAACTATCCAAAGGGATGCAACAAAAAGTTCAGTTTATTGTAACAATAATCCACGAACCCGAATTCCTAATTTTTGATGAACCCTTTAGTGGCTTCGACCCCATCAACACCGAAATTCTTAAACAAGAAATACTTAGATTAAAAGAGAATGGTGCTACCATAATTTTTTCAACCCACAATATGTCATCTGTGGAAGAGCTATGCGATAACATAGCCCTGATAGACAATTCTAAGAAAATTTTAGAAGGAAAAGTTTCCGATATTAAAGAACAGTATAAAGAGAACAGATACAGCATTTGTATTCAAGACTTCAACCAAGACATCCATAAACTTATGGAAGGTATTGCAAAAGTTGAACATTGCGAACTGAGTGGAAACAAAACAAATTTGAGAGTAAAACTATTTGAAAACAGCTCTTCAAATGAGTTTTTACATAAAATCCTACCCCACGGACATATCTCATTTTTTAATGAAATATTGCCCAGCATGAACGATATTTTTATTTCTAATGTACAAGACAAAGACTCCATAAAAGTCCAATAGATATGAGAAAAATTTTACTTATCATAAAACGTGAATATTTCACCAGAGTAAAAAAGAAATCCTTCATAATAATGACCATTTTGGGTCCTATCTTAATGGCATCTTTGATGATAGTTCCCATTTTTATAGCAAAAATGAACGACGAAAGTAGTAAGATTATAGTCTTAGACGAAAATGGAATCTACATCAACAAATTAGAGAACAATCCAGATATAAGTTTCGAATACACAGATATTTACATCGAAGATTTAAAGACCTCTTACATCAAAATGGGCTACGACGGAATTTTATATATTCCGCACAACTCAATGCCCAATCGTGCTTATCTTTTCTCGGAAAAACAGCTGGGATTGGGGGTCAAATCGCACATTCAAAATGCCATGAAGTACAACATTGACAACTACTTTATGGAACAGCTTTTCAATATCAACCGCGACTCCATAAAAGCTCTTGAGCAAAACACACGAATTATGCTCGAACAGCGAAAAATTGACCAATTGGGGCAAGAAAAAGAGAGTTCTACCGAGCTTAGCACCATATTAGGAATGCTTGGAGGTGTAATCATTTACTTCTTTATTTTTATGTTTGGCTCGCAGGTGATGCGTGGAGTTATTGAAGAAAAAACAAGCAGAATTATAGAGGTGGTAGTTTCGTCAATTAAGCCTTTTCAGCTTATGATGGGAAAAATTGTGGGTATAGCATTGGTGGGTCTTACGCAATTTATACTCTGGGTTTTTCTAACTTTTGCCATCTACACCGGTTTTAGCATGAGTATGCCAGAATATTTTGAAGGTAAAACTGAAAACAACGAACTCGTATCCATGGATAATAAATTTTATCCCGAAAATGTGATGATGGAAAGCACAGTTCAAGCTGAAAATGGAGAAGTTCAAGCCATTATCGACTCCATAAAATCAATTAATTTCACTACAATTATACTGATTTTCTTGTTCTATTTCATTGGTGGTTATCTGTTTTATGCCACATCGTTTGCAGCCATTGGCTCCGCCGTGGACAACGAAGCCGACACCCAACAATTTGTTTTGCCTGTAACCGTACCCCTAATTTTTGCCCTTATAATGGCTCAATTTGTAACAAACAATCCCAACGGACAAATTGCATTTTGGCTATCAATAATACCCTTTACATCGCCCATTATTATGATGGTTAGAATACCTTTTGGCGTTCCAGTAAACGAAATAATTTTATCTATGAGCCTATTAGTTGTGGGGTTTATTTTTGCCACTTGGCTTGCAGCGAAAATTTATAGAACTGGAATATTAATGTACGGCAAAAAACCCTCATATCGCGAAATTATAAAATGGCTACGCTATAAAAATTAAGTATGAAATTATCAATAATAATACCAGCCTACAACGAAGAAAGAACACTAATATCAATTCTTGATAAAGTTCTTGAAGTTGAATTAATCAACAATATTTCAAAGGAGATAGTAATAGTTAACGACTTTTCGAAGGACAAAACAGAAGAGATTGCTTTGAAATATATTGAAGAGCATCCAGAAGTTGAGATGAAATATTTTGCCCAGCCGATGAATATGGGTAAAGGAGCAGCACTACACAAAGGTATTGAACTTGCCAGTGGCGAATTGCTCATAATTCAAGATGCCGACTTAGAATACGACCCTCAGGAGTATAATGTCTTACTAAAACCCATTGTAAACAATTTTGCCGATGTAGTTTATGGCTCAAGATTTATTGGTGGAAAACCTCACAGAATTTTATTTTTCTGGCATAGCATAGGAAATAAACTCCTCACTTCTATGTCTAATATGTTCACAAATTTGAACTTAACAGATATGGAAACTTGCTACAAACTTTTCAAGTCTGAACTGATAAAACCTCTTTATTTGAAGGAAAAACGCTTTGGTTTTGAACCTGAAGTAACGGCTAAAGTATCAAGAATTAAGGGAGTTAGAATTTATGAAGTTGGAATTTCATACTATGGTCGCACCTACGACGAGGGTAAAAAAATAAATTGGAAAGATGGATTTAGAGCCATTTGGTGTATTCTAAAATATAATATTTGGAGCAGAAGTTCTGTGAAAAAATAGCTACTGCTGACTCTCTTCAAAGTATTTCCAAAGTGTGTCATCTGGCACCTTTGCCACCACTTCAATTTTCTCTTTTGATACAGGGTGAACAAAACTCAAACTACGAGCATGCAACGATATTGAGGCATCGTCATTACTTCGTGCTGCACCATATTTCAAATCACCTTTAATTGTCATACCCTTGTTTGATAGCTGAACCCGAATCTGATGATGTCTGCCCGTTTTTAGCACAACCTCCAAAAGAAAATATTTATTGCTGGAAGCCAATAATTTATAAACCAATTCGGCTCTGAGTGCTGATTTTGTTTTGGCACTTACAACATAAGATTTATTATTTCTCTCATTCTTTTTGAGAAAATCAACCAAAGTGCCTCTATTTTCTTTAGGCATTTTTGAAACAATTGCCCAATAGATTTTAGATACTTTTTGCTGCTTAAAAAGCTCATTCATTCTGCTCAAAGCTTTGGAGGTTTTGGCAAAAACCACCACCCCACTCACAGGTCTATCCAGGCGATGAACCAAGCCCAAAAACACCTCGCCGGGCTTATTGTACTTTACTTTTAAATAGTGTTTTATAAGCTCCAACAAAGGCGTATCTCCACTTTTGTCGCCTTGTATTAGCTGACCCGCCAATTTGTTGACAATTATCAGATGATTATCTTCGTATAAAACTTGAGCTTCAATATTCATATTGTAAAATTACAAAAAAATAGCGATTCTAAAATTAAAAACAGCCTCACCATTTCTGGAAGAGGCTGTTTTGTCTAACTAAACACGATTTATATTATAAGAAAACTTATTTCACCCAAACTTCGTCCACAAATATGTATGCTCTTTCGCCGTAGCTAACATGCCAACTGGGCAGTGTTCCATAGTTTGTGGCTTTATATTTTACGTATCTTGCTTTCACAGAATTAGGCATTTTTAGCACTATATCTTCTATTGAAATATCGTAATCACTATCTATTTTTTTGCTGTTTACTTTTCCAGCTTTTGTCCAATCAACGCCATCGTTGGAGTAATAAAACTCAACAAATTTAGGCATCAAAATCCATGCTCTTGTGTCTTGTAAGAAACCAGCACCAAATTCATTTATTGTTTGCTCTTCTCCGAAATCAACAATGGCTTCAAAGTCGCTAAGCTGGTATCCTTGCCAGTTGCCCAATCTCCAATTTGTAGTTCCTCTAATTCCATCAACCAATCCTTCGCCTCCACCTGCATTATATTGTGGCACAAATTCGTGCGACAATTCAACTTTTACATTGGGAGGTAATAAGAAATATGTGGCCTCGGAAACAACGCTTTCATTAGAGTTTGCATCAATACACATAGCTTTTATGGTGGTAGTTTTATCTATGCTAATGGGCTTTTTGTATTTTGCCGATTGTGCATTGGGTTCACTACCATCTGTGGTATAGTATGTGTTTACCTTCTTCTTTTGTGGTGAATTTATTTTTACCAATTGACTTCCTTTAAATGTGTGCGACTTGGCAGAAATAATTGGGCTTAGTGTGTAATCCTCATCTATAATTTCTGTAACAGGTCTATTTTCACGCTTTGACGCCCATTTTTTATTGGGTTTATTGGTCATATTATAAACCATATTTCCACCCTTTATTAGCTCTTCAAAAGTGATATATGATTTAGTATGCTCACGTCCATTAAGTTTAATTCCTGTGAAATAGACATTCTCTTTTGAGTTGTCTTTTCCTTCTATAACAAAAGTTTTTCCATTACCCAAGTCAATTGTAGCTTTTTGGAAAAGCGGTGAGCCTATTATATAATCTTGCGTTCCGGGTGTAACTGGGTAGAAGCCTAAAGCACTCATCACAAGCCATGCCGACATTTGCCCACAGTCCTCGTTTCCGCTCAAACCATCTGGCTGGTCGGTATAGAGTTCTTCCATAATTTTACGTGCGTAAAATTGAGTTTTATAGGGCTTGCCTACATAGTTATATAGATATGCCATGTGATGACTTGGCTCATTTCCTTGGGCATACTGACCAATTAATCCTGTGATATCCACCTGCGGACGACCTGATAATTCTACATCAGTCTGGAAAAGTTCATCAATTTTCTTTTCCATTGCTTTGTCGCCACCCATCATTTTAATATATGTATTAAAATCTTGTGGAACATAGAAAGTGTAGTGCCACGAATTTCCTTCGGTGTAATGATTGTTCACCTCAGCTGGGTCGAAGGGCGAGAACCAACCACCATTGAAACGTGGACGCATAAAACCTGTCTCTTTGTCAAATACATTTTTGTAGCCTTGGGCACGTCTGATAAAGTAGTTATAATCTTCAGTTTTGCCCAAATCTTTTGCCAATTGGGCTATAATCCAGTCGTCGAAGGCATATTCCAAAGTTTTGGAAACAGATTCGTGTTCAAAATCTGACAATACATATCCAATTTCGTCCATCATATCAATTCCCAGACGTTTTTGCATTGCCGATGTTTTCATAGCTTCAAAGGCTTTGTTGATGTCAAAATCGGTGATACCTTTTTTCCAAGCATCGTAAATAACTGGCACTGAGTGATATCCAATCATACAATCGGTTTCATTGGCAGAAAGCTCCCACATTGGCAATAGTCCGCCCTGCTCCCATTGGGCAATCATTGTGCGGATAAAATCGCGAGTTCTTTCTGGCTCTAAAATATTCAAAAGTGGGTGAAGTGTTCTATATGTGTCCCACAACGAAAAAACAGTGTAATAGTTCCAGCCATCAGTTTTGTGAATTTTATTATCGCGACCTCTATATCTTCCATCAACATCATTGTAGATATTTAGCGAAATCATAGAGTGGTATAATGCGGTGTAGAAGGCTGTTTTTTTAGCCTCATTGGGGTCTTCGATAACGATTTTTGACAATGCTTTTTGCCATTTTTCATCAGCAGCAGCTTTATACTGGTCAAAATTCCAGTGGGGCATCTCCTCTTGAAGGTTTTTGCGAGCACCCTCAATATCTACTCCCGAAATTCCAACACGCAAATGAAGTCCTTTGTTGGCAAAGGGAAAATCGAAGCGAGCTTTAATATTTTTAGAATTTAGAGATCTAATTCCTTCAAAATATTCATTATTATTCCAAATCTCGAAATTCAACATTGGTTGCGAAAATTGAATAACAAAATATACATGCTGATCATCTGCCCACGCCTTTGAACGGCGGAAACCAACTATTTCAGTATCATTAATAATTTCAATATAAGATTCTAAAACCTCATCACGATGCTCTAAGTCGATAAAAATTGTGGAATTTTGAGGCTTATTTCTTGGGAAGGTATATTTGTGCATTCCGCATCTTTCGGTGGCAGTCATTTCGGCCATAACTTGGTATCTATCCAAAAGCACTGAATAATATCCTGCCGCTGCCGACTCATTCTCCTTTTTAAAAGATGATTTAAAGGCATAATCCACGGGAGTGTCAACGCCCAAAGCAGGCATTATCAAAATATCATTATAATCAGAAACGCCTGTTCCGCTAAGGTGTGTGTGCGAAAATCCGAAAATTACGCTATCGGTATAATGATAGCCCGAAGCTCCGTCCCAACCTTCGAGGCGAGTATCAGGGCTTAGTTGCATAAACCCAAATGGCACCTGAGCACCGGGATATGTGTGTCCGTGGGCATCAGTTCCAATAAATGGATTTACATATTTGGTTAGGTTTTGAGAGTTCACAGAAGTTTGTGAAAAAGCAAAAAAACTTGCCAATAAAAAAACAAAAACTTTTTTCATAATTAATTTTTGTTAGAGGTTAAATATTTGTATTTCAGGTTTTTAACAAAATCAACGCCATCAATATCCTTATCTTTTATACCTATTTTGTAGGTAAAATTGGGGAAAAGATGGAACCAATTATCTTCTATATTAATATTATCAGCTTTAAGCCAAAGTCCAAAAACGGCTCTGTTGGAACTCACCAAAATGGCATGTTCATGGGCTAAATAATCAATATTAATTTCAATATCTTTTTTATTATAGACAATATTCTTATTGTCGAAATAGGTGTAATGACCTATATAGTTTGACTCTTCATCAAACAGCTGAACACCATAAACCATATCTTTTTCGATGGCAAACTGGTGGACAATTTTATTTATCATGGAAGAATTTTCCACCTCTATGGTATCTATCTTAATCTCCTGATTTTTAGGGCTATAAACCCCTAATATCATACTACCTTTAAAATTACTATTGTTCAGATTACTAAGATATACATTCACTTTATCGTTGTTGGCAGAGATAATTGGAGCTACATCTTGAAACAATCTTTTGGAGCTGAAATAGAATGCCTTAGGCTGTTTGAAAAAGTCTATTGCCGACCACGAAATTGAGGGCCAACAATCGTTTAATTGCCAATACAGCGTTCCCATGCAATAGGGCATCGCCAAGCGGTGCGATTTAACCCCTTCGCCAACTCCTTCAGCCTGAAGCAATTGCGAAATATAAACGTAGTCTTCAAAATTTTTGGGTGTATAAAAATCACGTTTCATATACTCCTCTATGGTGTGTCGTCCGCGGGGATGTTTCTGATGTTGAGCTATATATGGGTGGTCTATATTTGCCTCTTGGTCTTGCATAAGGTATTCGATGGTTTTCATATTGGGCATACCCTGAAAACCAAATTCGCTCACAAATCTGCCTACTTTTTCTTTATAAATCTCAAAAGGCTCATAGCCCCACCAAACTCCCCAATAGTGAATATCACCATTTTTATATGCCTCTTTTCTGCCCCAGCCGTGCAAAGGCGAAGATGCATGATAGTCAGTATTATTATAAACTGAACACAATTCTGGTAACATTTCGTAGAAAATCTTGTGATTTCCGTCCCAAACAACAGCCGAATCTGTCAAACTATATCCCAGATCTCTTTGCCAACCCCAGTTGAACCAGCCTTCTGTATTTTCATTATTTCCGCACCAAAGAACTATTGAAGGGTGAGAACTCAAACGGCGTAATTGATAATTTGCTTCGGCACGTACCGACTCCATATACTCATCATAAAATGGGTACATGCTACATGCAAACATAAAATCTTGCCATACCATAATTCCGAGGCTGTCGCAGATTTCATAAAAAGAGTCGTCTTCGTAGAAACCACCTCCCCAAATTCTAATCATATTATGACCAGCATCTTTGGCAAGGATTAGCAAATCTCTGTATGTTTCTGCACTAATTCTATGCTGAAAAACATCGGCAGGAACCCAATTGGAACCTTTGCTAAAGACAGCTTCACCATTGAGTTCAAAATAGAATTGGCTACCTACAGAGTCAACATCTTGACGAAGTTTTACATTGCGAAAACCAATACGCTTTGTTACAGATTGTTTATGCTTTTTTGAGGTGTAAATGGTAAACCTTAAATCGTAATAATTGGGATTTTCTATAGACCAAATTTTAGGATTTGGATATTGAAACTCAATTTCAGTAGGATTTTCCGAAAGAGTGATTTTCTTCTTATACCACAATTTATTACTGGAAACATCTTCCACAATCAACTGTGCTTCAAGGGATTGAATATCGCTTAGTTTAGTAAAAATTTTTGCAGTTACAAAACCCATATCTTCATCAAAACTGCTATTTGTAACACTTACATCTTCCAAAACAACATCGTTCCAAAATACAAGTTTTGGAGCTTTAAATATTGAAATATTCAACAGTTTTGGAGCCCAGTCCCAACCAAAATGGAATTGGGGTTTGCGGGCATAAACCCTTAAACCTTCGGGTAGTGTGAAGTTGTATCTTTGAGTCTCTTTTTCAAGAATTTCTTCAATGGGCTTGAAAACAATTTTCAGAATATTATTTTCAGTTTTTGCAATGGACTTAATATCCATTTCCCATGGTCTGAAGGCGTTGTCGCACTGAAGTATGAGCGAGTCGTTGAGATAAATATCGGCATAGGTATCGATGCCCCCAAAGTGTAGATTTAGATTTTTATAGTTTTTCAAACTCTTGGCATCTATATCAAAGTTTGTTTGATAAGTCCATTTTTGTTGAGCCACCCACTGGCAATCATTTTCATTACTTTTAAGAAAAGGGTCTTCAATTATTTCATGTTGCATCAGGTCTGTAAAAACAGATCCCGGCACATTAGCTTCTCTGTAGTTGGTGGAGTCGTTGCAAGCAAAGACCCAATTCTCATCAAGTATTATCTCTTTAACCTCACTGCTGTTGTTGCTTCCGCAAGATGAAATTACAAAAGCTAAAATTAGCAGAATAAATGTGGGTATATTATTTTTTCTCAACAATTTTCAGAATATTTTATGAAAGTTCACTAAGTGCAAGTGCTGCGGCACCCATCAGTCCAGTGTTTCCGTCAGGTAGTTGCGATGGTAGAATAACAGTTTTACCTTTAAATAGTGGCAACACATATTTGTCGTAATATTGTTGTAGCGGCTTAAAAAGCAGGTCGCCAGCGTGTGCCAATCCTCCTGATAGGAAAATTGCCTCTGGGCTGGTTATTGCTATTAAGTTTGTTAGGGAGAATCCAAGATAATCGGCTGTGATATCAAATGCTTTCAGTGCAAGTTCGTCGCCTTTGTTGGCAGCTTCAAAAATGTCGATTGATTTAATTTCATCTACTGATACATTTCTGAAAACTGAGGCTGTTTTTTCTGACTCTAAGAGTTGTTTTATTGTAGTAACAATTCCTGATGCTGAGGCTATTGTTTCCAAGCAGCCTTTGCGTCCGCAACCACATTGTCTTCCATCTTCTTTTACAACTATTGTGTGTCCCAATTCTCCTGCAAATCCATCAGATCCATATAGAAGTTTTCCATCAATTACTATTCCACTTCCCAGCCCTGTTCCAAGGGTAACAAGTGCAAAATGTTGCATATATTTACCACCACCGTAAACTTTTTCGCCTATGGCTGCTGCATTGGCATCATTGGTTAATACAACTTTGTATCCCACTTCTTGCGAGAGCATTTTAGAAAAATGTAAAACTCCCTTCCAAAGCAAGTTTGGTGCATGTTCTATGGTTCCTTTATAAAAATTAGCATTGGGAGCTCCAACACCAACTCCTAATATTTTACCTTCCAAATCGTTTGCTTTTAGAAGGCTTTTTATGTTGTCAGATAAAACTTTGATATACTCTTCAAAGTTGTCTGAAACTTGTGTAGAAAAAGAAGTTTTGGCAAGTACTTTACCCTCTTCATTTACAATACCTAGGTCGGTATTTGTCCCGCCTATATCGATGCCTACTGCAATTTTACTGTTTATCATCGTTAAGTTATTGATTATTAAGAATTATTTGCTTTAGATACTATTCTCTTAGAGTTGACTCTCTGATTATCAGCTCAGTATCAAGTTTCATTTGCTGAAATTCGTGAGTTTTGTTTTCGATGTTTTGGATAATCATATTTACCGCTTGAGTGCTTAGGGTCTCTAATGGCTGTGCAATGGCACTTACCGATGGAGATGTTAACTCATAAAGGTCTATATCGTCAAAGGAGATGAAGCCTAAATTTTGTGGCACTTCTATACCCAATTCTTTGAAGCTTTTTAGACATTCCACTGCTACATTATTATTAATGGCAAATATGGCATCAATTTCTGGTTCTGGTTTTAATATCATTGAATTTATGATATTAAGAATGCTTTGACGTAGATTGTAGAAATCTAACTCCACAAGCAATTCGCTGCCATATTCCAAATTAAATGCGTCAACTGACCTTAGGTACCCATCAATTCTTTCACGAATTGTTGACACATAAATTGGTGTTACTGCCAGCATGGCAATTTTCTTATAGCCTTGCGAAACAAGGTGTTCTACTGCCTTATATGAGCCTTGAATGTTGTCAACTGAAATTGTGTTTACATTTAAGTTGTCTTCAAAAACGCGGTCGATAAGAACATAAGGAATTGAACTTGCTTCAACATCGCTTAAGAAAGATAGATTGGGTTGTGAAGATGAGATTATAAGACCATCTACTTGACGGTCGATGAGCATTTTAATTAGTTTTGATTCTTTGTTGTGCGACTCATCGGAGCTACTTATTAATAATGTATAGCCATTTTTAGAAGCTTCGTCTTCCATATAACGAACCATACGCGAGTAGAACGGATTGGAAATATCCGATACTACAACTCCAATTGTGAACGAACGTCCTGTTCTTAAACCACGAGCCATAAAACTTGGCATATAGTTTAACTCTTTTGCCTTGGCAATTACTTTTGCCTGAGTTTCTTTACTAATTCCGTGAACCTCTCCTTTGTTATTTAAAACTAAAGAGACTAGAGTTGTAGAAACTCCCAGACTATTGGCAATGTCTTTTAATGAAATCTTATCTTTTTTCATAACAAAATAATACTTTATGGGCAAATATAATCAAAGTTTTGATTTCTAAAACAATTTAGGTGAAAAAAATCGTTTTTTCTTGTTTTTTTGTACAAAAGCAATCTAAATCGTTAAAACAAATTAATGATTGACTGAAAACAAGCTCTTTTTTGAGATTATTTTGGAGTAAAACTGACAATAATTCAACAAATTTCATTGATTACAAATTTAAATTTAGAAAATCTACATCGATTAAGCTTTTTGAGAATGTCGTAGCAAATTCAGAAAACAGATTGATTTATTTTATAATACAATTTGCTGTAATTTCTTATTCAATATAAAAACTCAAGTTGGTAACAATAGATTAACTACAAAGACAGCATTATGAAATATGCTGAAAATCAAACTACTACAAACCAACATCAATCTATCATGTTAAAGTATTTTTAATTGGTCTAATTTGCGATACTTTTACAAAACAAATGAAAACTCTCCTTGTTATTGCAATAACAGTTAACCTAATTAAAAACTTAAAACAATTTATTATGGCAGACATAAAATTCCGCGTTGAGGCGCATAGCGAAAATCCAACTAAAACAGTTGTGAAAGCACGAAATTTTGAAATTATTATTGATGAACCCGCAAATTTGGGTGGCACAGATCATGGGGCAAACCCAGTTGAATACGTATTGGCAGCACTTTCGGGTTGCTTAAATGTTATGTGTCATGTTATTGCACAAGAGATGAAATTTGAGCTTCGTGGTGTAAAAATCAATCTAAGTGGGAGCTTAAACCCCGACAAGCTTTTTGGAAAAAGTGATGCTGACAGAGCTGGTTACAAAAATATAGATGTGGAAATTATTCCAGACACTGATGCCGACGAAGAGACTTTGAAAGAGTGGTTGGCAAAGGTTGAGTCTCGCTGTCCAGTGAGCGACAACTTGGCTAATGCAACTCCAGTAAAAATTTCATTGAAGAGATAATTTCAAATTAATTTTAATCAAATAAGCTCGCCGTTTGGCGAGCTTATTTGGTTTTATACCAATTGGAAAAATGTTATAATCCTATTTTATTATTACAGTTGGCATTATATGAAGATAGAGGCTTAGTCTCCTACGAGAACAGGATTATACCAAATACATTTGTTCTACTAATACTAAATCCCTATCGGGACTACAATATAAACAAAATCAAATATATTATTACAGAACAAATGCACCAGTAGAAGTGCATAATAGAACTTTATTTCTTTTGGCTCTAATCCTACAAGGTCGGGAAGACCTTGCAGTATATGTTCTATAAAAAACATCCAGTATAAATGCACCAAATTAGAAAGAGATGGGGCTATAATAAAGTAAGCTCGCCGTTTGGCGAGCTTACTTGGGTTTTTATATAAAGCTTTTTACTTTCCTGCTTTAATTGCTGCTTGTGCTGCTGCCAGTCTAGCCACTGGGACACGGTATGGCGAACAGCTAACATAGTCTAATCCTATTTTGTAGCAGAATTCTACTGATGTGGGCTCACCACCTTGCTCACCACAAATACCAACTTTTAGTTTTGGATTTGTTTTGCGTCCACGCTCAACAGCCATTTCAATTAACTGTCCAACACCTTCTTGGTCAATGGCTTGGAATGGGTCAACCTTAATAATACCTTGGTCTAAATATTCTTGCATAAATGCACCGGTATCATCACGGCTAAATCCGTAAGTCATTTGCGTTAGGTCGTTGGTACCGAAGGAGAAGAACTCTGCACTGTGTGCCATCTTGTCTGCCAAAAGGCAAGCTCTTGGTATTTCAATCATAGTTCCATATAGGTAGTCTATTTTGTCAACACCATATTTTTCACAAACTTCTTTGTAAACTCTATCGGTAAGCTCTTTAGTAATATCTAATTCTCCAATATCTGAAGTAACTGGAACCATAATTTCTGGCATTGGATTTTTACCATCTTTTACAAGTTCAACTGAGGCTTCGAAAAGTGCTCTCATTTGCATTTCTGTAACTTCTGGGTATGTAATTCCAAGACGTACTCCGCGGTGTCCCATCATTGGGTTTACTTCGTGAAGAGCTTCGCCACGCTGTACAATTTCTTCTTTGCTAATTCCCAGCTCTCCGGCTAATTCTACTAAGCTTTCTTCGCTTTGTGGAATAAATTCATGTAGGGGTGGGTCTAACAATCTGAAAGTAACAGGCATGCCATCCATTGCTTCGAGGGTTCCTTTATAGTCGCGCTTAACAAATGGGAATAGCTCATTAACGGCTTCGCGTCTTTCGGCTTCTGTATTGCTAAGTATCATTTTTCTGATAAGGAATAATTCTTTTTCTCTACCAGTTCCGTAGAACATATGCTCTGTACGGAATAGTCCGATACCTTCTGCACCAAAATCAACTGCAACTTTTGCATCTTCTGGAGTGTCGGCATTGGTTCTAACGCCAAGTGTACGGTATTTGTCAACCATATCCATAAAGGACTGGAAGCGTGGGTTTTCTGAAGCATCCATTAGTTCAAGTGTTCCTTCGTAGGCAAAACCTTTTGTTCCGTCCAATGAAAGTATATCACCTTCGTTTATAACAAGTCCGTTTGCCATTGTAGCTTTTTTGTTAGCACTGTCAACGTTAAGTTGTCCAGCTCCAACTATACAGCATTTACCCCATCCACGGGCAACAAGTGCAGCGTGAGATGTCATACCACCTCTTGAGGTTAGAATACCTTCAGCGGCACGCATACCTTCAACGTCTTCTGGGTTTGTTTCTTCACGAATTAGGATTACTTTTTTACCTTGTTTTTGCCACTCAACGGCGTCTTCGGCTGTAAATACAGCTTGTCCAACTGCAGCACCGGGTCCTGCTGGAAGTCCTTTTACGAATGGCTCTGCATCTTTAAGTTTATCAGTATCGATAATTGGGTGAAGTAGTTCATCTAATTGGTCGGGGCTAACGCGCATAACTGCAGCTTTCTCATCAATAAGTCCCTCTTGTAGCATATCCATTGCCATGTTAAGGGCAGCTGTTCCTGTTCGTTTTCCTGAACGACATTGTAGCATATATAGTGTTCCTTCTTGGATAGTGAACTCAATATCAAGCATATCTTTGAAAGAAACCTCTAAGTTTGTTCTAATATCATCAAGCTCTTTGTAGATTGTTGGCCAGTGGTCTTGCATACTTTGCAAGTGCTCGTTTTGCTCATTTTTGGTGTCGTTGTTAATGGGGCTTGGTGTACGAATACCAGCCACAACGTCTTCACCTTGTGCATCAACCAACCACTCACCGTAGAATAGGTTTTCACCAGTGGCAGGGTTACGAGTAAATGCAACACCTGTACCTGAGTTTTCACCCATATTTCCAAAAACCATAGCTTGAACGTTTACTGCAGTACCCCAGTCATCTGGAATATTTTCTATGCGACGGTATGCAACAGCTTTTTTGCCGTTCCAGCTCTTGAACACTCCATTGATACTTCCAAAAAGTTGTTCATTAACGTCATCGGGGAACTCTTTTCCAAGAACTTCTTTAACCTTAGCTTTGAATTGCTCTGAAATTACTTTCAAGTCATCGGCTGTTAAATCACCGTCTTCGGTATATCCTTTACTATTTTTATAAGATTCGAATAAATCTTCTAACTCTTTTCTAATTCCTTCACCTTCTGGCTCAATTCCTTCTGCTTTTTCCATTACCACATCGGCGTACATCATAATAAGACGACGGTAGGAGTCATAAACAAAGCGTGGATTGTCAGTTTTTTTGATAAGTGCTGGAATAGTTTGTGATGAAAGACCAATGTTTAGAACAGTGTCCATCATGCCTGGCATAGACCCACGGGCACCTGAACGACAAGAAACCAATAGTGGATTTTCTGTATCGCCATATTTCATACCCATCTCTTCTTCTACCTTTCTCATTGCTTCCCATACCTGCTCTTCCGAACCTTCGGGTAATTTATGATCGTTAACATAATATGCTGTACAAGCTTCTGTTGTTATGGTGAATCCAGCTGGCACTGGCAGACCCAATAAACTCATTTCGGCCAAATTGGCACCTTTACCTCCAAGCAGCTCTCTCATGTCTGCTTTACCTTCAGCGTGGCTTTTGCCAAAGTAATAAACGTACTTAATACTCATGTTTAATTTTATTGATGATTAATTACAACTAAATCGTTTAAATCAATTTTTTTGCAAAGATAGTGAAAATTATTTGATTTTTACGCCCTAAAAGCTCATAATAGGGCAATCTAAATTGAATTAAATGCAATATTAGCCCAAAAAGTCGCTCCCAGTATATGGGTAAAAACAATGGTAAAAATTGTTAATTTAGAATTTGTCTAAAAAAGAGTGGTATATAGTGGCTAAAATTGAGTGATTACCTTTTCATTATACCATAAAATAGCACGTTTAAAAGTTCTTCTATTCTGCCACTAATTTCGATATTTATGTTATTGCTAAAGATTGGTACTTCTAGACCTCGTTCTGCTGCCATTATAGCCCTTGCAATGCTATCGCTATTTTCGAAACTAAATACCTTAAGCTTGTGCCCTTCATCTAAAATTGACTTAATGATGGCAAACTCTTGCTGGTCATATTTTTTTCTGATGTTTTCAATATAACTCACGCTATCGAAGAAGTCGTTTTTTAGGGCATCGTATAACACAGCTACATTTTTGATTCTGCTCATACGGGTAGTCAAATATAATCGGAGTTTGTGCTGTGGGTCGGAGGTGGACTTAACAACCTCTTCCAAACTTCTCATTAGGCTAACAAACTCGTACTGGACTACTTCGTAGAAAATTTCTTCTTTACTTTTGAAATAATAATATATGGAACTTGCTCCCCTTTGACAAGCTTTTGCAATATCATCAATATTAGTTTTTTTGAAACCATATTTGGCAAATATCTGGGCACTATGCCTGATTATTTGTAGCCTCACATCTTCTTGATTGTTTTTTATATTATTGTTTTCTCCCATGTTTTTCTAGTTTGGAACTATTATTTTATCTGCTGGCATAACCACCAAGCTTATAAATTCTTGGTCGTTAAATCTATTCTGATTTCTCTGTTCTATATCTTGATAGAGTTCTTCCACTTTGTCATTTGGACATGCTTGAATTATCACTGCGGCACTATAACTGGGCCACACTGCACTGTCCATTCTGGGGTCGCCCACAGCAGTTTTGGAAAGTACCTTTTCCAAAACCTGATAGTTTTGGAAACCAAAGCCATCTATCATCTCTAAAATTTGCCCCAAAAGGGTGATGTTAAAAGTAATATATATAAACTTCATAGCTCTATTTCCTTTCTTTTCTCAATGTTCCTAAATTCATCAAAGCGTACACCACAGGCACTAATACCAAGGTGATAAGGGTGGACACCAACAGTCCGCCTATCATAGTAATACCCAGTGGCGACCAAATTTCGGATCCCATTGTTTTACTTATTGCCATTGGCACCATGGCTATTACGGTGGTAATGGTAGTCATCAGCACTGGTCGTAGTCTTGAGCGTCCTGCCTCTTGTATGGCTTCGCTAAGTTGCAGACCCCTACCCCGTAGCAGATTGGTGTAGTCCACCAAAATAATACCATTGTTCACCACTACCCCTATGAGCATAATAACGCCGGTGAAGGTTACCAAACTGAGCGTAGTACCTGTTAGCAAGAAGGCGAATATTACCCCTGTGATGGTAAATGGTACTGTAAATAATATAATAAAGGGGTATTTTAATGATTTGAATAGGGCTGCCAAAATCATATAGACCAACATTAGTCCCACCATAAATGCCAATGCCAAGTCGTCGAAGGACTCGCTTTGCTCGCTCACCTGACCGTCATATACAACACTGATGTTCTCATCCAGTCCGGCATCGTCAACAATATCTTGCACCCTTTGAAAAGCCTCCCCTAAGGATATATTTTTCATGTCGGCAGAAATTCTAAATAACCTTTGCTGCCCCTCACGAACTATCTCTTGATAGGTGAAAGCAGGCTCTACTGTGGCTATGTCGCCAATTCTAACCTTTTGACCCATGGTGTTGATAAGCTGTAAATTATTTATCTTGTCGATATCTTTAATATACTCTTCTTCGTACTTAACCACCACACCCAAATTTTGACCATCGAGACTAATTTTTCCCAAACCAGCTCCGTAGAGGCTCTGACGCATTTGCATCGATATCAATAAATTGTTTAGCCCCATACTGGAGGCTCTGGCTCTATCTACTTCAAATTTAAACTCAGGTTTATTTCTACTGGAAGGTATCTCTATATTATAGAAATTTCCATCAGCATAGAGTGCATCACTTATCTTTTGGATGGCTTCATCTAATTTTTCAAAATCGTTACCAAAGAGTTTCACCTCCACTGGTTTCTGATTCCCTAACACCACCGCCGACAGCACACCTGCACCTCCTACACTGTATTTGTCCAACTCTGGAATATCCTTCAATAGCTTGTCCACCTCCAAAGCTATTTCTGTGGAATTCAAATCCCTCTCTTCGGGCATATTAAACCTAAAGCCCACAGTGGCGGAGTTTTTACCCTCGGTGAATCCAATGGAAGAGAGCAAGCCCTTTTCGGTTTGACCAGCAACGATGTACGATGATGTTACATATGGCACGTGTTCCCTTACTAAGGCTTCTATCTCAATGGCTATATTTTCGGTTTTCTCAACGGCAGTTCCTTCGTCGGTTTGAAAGGTGAGAATCATATCTCCAGAGTCAAATTCTGGTATATAATCTGTTCCAATAAATCTGATGGAAAATATGGATAATCCGAAGATTGAGAATGCAATAACCACCACCGCTGTTTTGTGCCACACTGCCCAAGCCAACATTTTTTTATAGCCCATTTCAAGTCCTTGAAACATCCTTTCACTCCATAGGAATAGTTTAGATTTCTCCTTTTTTCTGACTCTTATGAGTTTGGACGACAACATGGGCGTTAGCGTTAGAGCTGCCAGAAGCGAAGCCAACAAAATGGCCGTTGTGATGACCACTAACTGCTTGAACATCACCCCCACAATACCACCAAGAAACAGCAGAGGTACGAACACCGCTATGGTGGTAAAAATAGAGCCTGTAATGGCAGTACCCATCTCTCCGGCACCAAAAATGGACGCCTCTCTGGGACGCTCGCCCTTTTCAATCTTTTGAATGATATTTTCCAGCACCACAATGGCACTGTCCACCACCATACCCATGGCTATCACCAATGACATCAGAGAGAATATATTTATGGTGTAATCAAAAAGATAAATAACTATAAAAGCTGTAATAAGCGAAAACGGAATGGTGAGTATAATAATAAGACTACTGCGAATATTTCTCAAAAACAGCAGTACCACCAGCATTACCCACATAGCCCCCAACCACACTGTTGAGGTGAGGTTTTTGATGGTCTCTTCAATCATATCTGCTGTGTTGAATATCTCACTTATCTCCACATCAGCAGGAACATATTTCTTTATCTCCTCCATCTCCTCCAACACAGATTTATAGATACTCAATGTATTATAGCCTGTCTGTTTTTGCACAAAAAGTGCGATGGAACGCTTGCCACCGCTATACACCTTTTCATCTTTGGGTTTCAGACGTACATTAAGCTTAGCTACATCTTTTAGATGAACAGCTTTATTGTTAAACTGCGAGATTACCAAATTTTCCACATCATGAAAATCTTTCAAGCTGGATGGTACACTCACCGAGAGATCGTAGTCTCCAACTTTCAAACTTCCTGCTGGTATGCTCATTTGCTCTGCTTTGAAAATGGCTGTGATATTTTGCAAAGTCAACCCATAGGCTGAAAGTTGCACTGGGTCAACCTCTATCAGCAACTCTTTTTCGGGATTAGCAATGGGAAACACCGTTCCTACACCATCAATACGGCTCAATCTGGGAGATATGATGTTTCTATATATATGGTCGAAATTGTCATAACTTTCTTCGGCACTCACTGCCAACGCCACCACTGGCAACATGGCACTATTTATCTTCATTATAAATGGGCTCTGTGCAGCACTGGGCAGGTCGTTTTTAATAAGCTCCATTATATCCCGGGCATCATTGGCAGCATCGCTAATATTTGATTCCCACTGAAATTGCAAAGTTATAATACTCACGTTTTCACGGCTTACCGAATTTATGCCTTGCAAATTGGGTGTAGATGCCAATACCGCTTCCAAAAGGGATGTAACACCGCTTTCAACATCTTCGGGCGAAGCACCCGGATATACAGTAATGACCGTAAGTGTAGGAAAATCCATATCGGGCATCACATCCCGAGGAAGCGAGCTTATGCTTATTAGCCCTACAACAAGTATGGCAATAAACACCATTGCCGTACCTATGGGGTTGTTTACACTGAGTCTTGAAATATTCATAGCTAATAAGTTTTAATCGATTTTCACTTTTACACCCTCGCTCAACTGCGATTTTTTAGAGACAATAACCCTACTACCCTCTTCAAGATTAGAAACCATAGCAAACTCACCATTAATTGCCAGTCGCTCTATTTCAAACTGCGTGGCAATTCCATTTTTTTCCAACCACACAAACTCTTTCGAGCCCTGTCTAACAATGGAAGTTATGGGAACACCTACACCTTCGGTGCTAACGCCACCCATATAAACTCGGGCAAACATTCCCGGACGCAATATTGAATTTCTATTTGGAATCTGCACCTCAACATCCGCTGTTCGTGTAGAAGTGTTTAATTTGGGATAAATCAAGCTTATCTTACCAGAAAACTCCATATCTTCATCCACATCACAAACCACCTTTACTGGAGTTCCAATCTTAATTTTTGACAACAACTTTTCATTAACGGGAAAACGCACCACCAAGGGATTTATCTGCATAATTTTCACAATTCCCGATGTCATTGAAAAATTCAAATCCATGCTGGGGGCAAACATAAAATTTTCGCCCTCTTGAACAATATGCTCAACCATAACTCCAGAAAATGGTGCTGTTATTTCTGTATTCTTTTTCATCAAATCATATTTGGCTTTTGCGGCATCAAATTTGGCTTTCACATGGTCGAAATCTTGCTGATTTATACTCTCTTTTTCCAAAAGATTACTCACTCTCTGAAAATCTTTTTCGATGGTAGTATATTCTATTTCGGACATTACAAGCATTTCGCCCGACATTTGCACCAACAAATCTCCCTCGCTGAACGACTGCCCGGGTTTATAAAATATCTTTTCCACTCTTCCGGGCAAAGTGGCACCCAAATTGGCTTCCCTATTGGGAAATATTGTGGCTGCAAACTCCAAAGTATCTGTGAAAACTAAACTTTTTGCCTCAAAAACCTCCACCGACAAAAGTCTATCTTCACCCTCCGAAGCCGAAACATCTGTTTCTTCCTTTTTATTAGAGCAAGAAAAAGCCACTAAAACACTTATACCCAACACTATTAGCGATTTTAAAATATTTCTCATATCTGTTTTATATTCTATTTTCATAATGAATCTGTTTTTTTGAATTATTCTATTTGTCCACTAGCTTTTTTCTGTTTCAAAAGCAGGGTGTTATATTGTGCTTTTGCCTCTATATAGTGCGATTGTGCCTCTTGCCACAATGCTTGTGCCTCCAGCAAATCACGGGTTTGCAATGCCCCCTCGTTGAATCTATCTTGCGAAATTCGTAAATTTTCATTTGCCTGCTCCATGGTGAGTTTCGTAATTTGAATCTGCTTTATGGTCTCCTCCAATTCATTGCTCACCATAATATATTCCAATGCTATTTGCTGATGTGCATCTTGCAATTTGGACTGCGCGACAAGCAAATTCGATTTTGTTAAATTGTACATATGGTGCTTCTGAAAAGCATGAAAAATTGGCACCGACACCTGAAAAGCAAAAATATAATCATTGGTAAATTCATTGGCAATGCCGCGATGGATATTGGGGTTCATGAAAAAGTAATTGGCTCCAACCCCAATTGTGGGTAAAAAACTTCCTTTGGCAATACGAAAAGCCGACTCCGATATTTTTACATTGTTTTGCAAAAGCCGCAATTCGGGACGACTTACAACATTTTCAAGCTTATATTCACTGGGAGAAATTTCACCACTGGGGTCCTTCAAACCATCGTCAGAAACCTCAATGGGAGAGTTTATATCAATTCCCATTTTTTGAGCCAAAGCCATTTTTGTCAATTTTCTTCCATTCTGAATTTTAAAAAGCGACAAATCCAATTCATTCAATTTCACTTGAACCCTCAGGAGGTCGTTTCTAACAATAATTCCTTGAGAGTAATAGGCTTCCATATCCTTTAAAAGAATTTTTAGCATGTTGTGGTACGACAAAACTAATTTCTCTTGTTCCTCAATATTTACCAAATTCCAATAAAGTTCTTCAATTTCGTAAAGCAATTTATGCCTATCCAAATCAGCATTAACCTGCATTAAATCTGCCATCACTTTACTCATTTTGTATGATTCTAAAATCTTACCCCCTGCAAAAATGGGCTGTTTTAGACTGAAATTAAAAAGATGATTGTGATGTTGCCCTATTTGAGTTCTATCGGCTGGAAAAAGCACAAATCCATTGAAAAAGTCAGGGATAAGTGCACCCCAATCACCCGGAAGCTCATTAATTAGGTCGCCCGTACTAATATCATCTTGCAAAGCTTGAATTGGTTTATTCATATATACATATGATGCCGTAAATTCAATTTCGGGAAAGAAATTGGAAAAAGCCAATCTTCGAAGATGCTTAGCAGACTTGAGTTGTTCGTTGGAAATTGAAATTTGCCAGCTATTTTTCAAAGCTATCTCCTTGCACTCCTCCACAGAATACTTTTGTGCAACTGACTGATTTCCAACAAAAAACAACATCAAAAAGCTTATATATAAATATAAGTTGTGTTTCTTATTCATATTGAAATTTTATTTTTTGACAAAAATAGTAAAAAATTCAAAAGAAGTCAAATGTCATAAAATGGATATGACCAAAATCTCAGCATACAACGCTGATAATCATAGAGTTAAAATATTTGAATATTTTTAAAAATTATTCGAACTTTCAAAAACAAGGCAAGTGTTTGATTTTCACACGAACCCTCAACAACTTATCTAAATAAGGTATTTTATTAAAACAAATCCGCCTATAAGAAGTACTGTGAAAGCTATGGCCAAGATATTGAAATATTTATCTATAAATGTTTTAATAGGGGCTCCAAACTTCCAAAGCAGGGTAGATACAAGGAAAAATCTTGCTGCTCTGCTCACCGTTGAAGCTATAAGGAACATCAACAAATTTAGCTCTACAACTCCCGAGGCTATGGTGAAAACCTTGTAGGGAATGGGTGTAAATCCTGCTGTAAAAACAATCCAAAAGCCCCATTCATTATATTGCAGCTTCACACTTTCGAAAAGCTCGTATGTGAAACCGGGAATATGTGCAAAGAAAAACTGATCGACACCTATATTCCACAAGGCATAGCCAATATAGTATCCGAAAAGACCTCCCAAAACACTTCCTGCTGTGGCGATAAGTGCAAATCGGAATGCCTTTGTTTGCGAGCCTAAAACCAAGGCTATAAGCAACACGTCTGGTGGAATGGGGAAAAATGAAGATTCGGCGAACGCCAAAATAAAGAGTGCTAAGGCTCCATAGGGCGACTCTGCCCACTTCAAAACCCAATCGTAAAGTTGTCTTATGTATTTCATTTTTATAAGTTTAGTTCAGAAAAATCTGTGAAAATTTCAATAACCTCCGAACGCATCATCAAGTCGGTTGCGTAATCGATAAAATAGTCCTTTTTTGAGTAATCCACCGTGAGGGCAGTAATAAGGGCTGTATTTCCCTGTTCAATTTCATTTTCGTAATAGTAATAGGCAGCCAATCTGTACAATCCCAAAACTGGCTCTTTAACGTCCTCTTCTAATGCCTTCAATAGCACCTCAATAGCCTTTTTGATGTTGTCATTTTTAAATAGAAAATCGGCATATTCAACTGCAAATTCTAATATTTCTGGAAATTCTATAACTATGTCGTGTAAAAACCTATCCAAATCGCTCACACTAACATCCAAACTCTTAGCAAGAACAACATATTCGTAGGCACCAGATATTTCATACTCATCTTCATTTGCAACGCCCAAGGACATAAAATATTTAAAAACACAATGATATGCGTTAAGATAATCCTTTTGCACATAGTATATTTTAGCCATAAGCCCCCATGGTTCAGCCATATCTGCATTTAAATACATGGCGTGCAATATATGCCTTTGTGCCTCTTTGTAGTTATTCTTGAGTAGATAAACCTTACCCAAGGCAACACTTATTTCCTCAGAATAGTTGGGCTCTATGCTGGCACTTTCAAGTAAATCCAAAGCATTGTCTATTTGCCCCATCTTAACATAAACATCAGACATTTCGACTACTAAAGAAGCACTATAAGAAACTATTGATATGCCAAAATCATAGGCTTCCAAACTCTTTTCATACATTCCTAAACGCGAATATGCCCTTGCTAAATACATCCACACAAAATGTTTAAGGGGATATTTATCGGCATATTGCGAAAAAAATTCCACCGCAGAAACATCATCATCACTTTTCTTAAAAGCTTCTGAAATACGCTCTAAAATCTCACCATCAAAAACTTTATCCAAATAAATTTTCGACCATTTTATGACAGCTGGATAATCTTTTAGCAACATATAATTTTCAATGATATCAAAAACAGCTTCTATATTATCGCTATCATAGTTCAGAGCTTGCTTTAGCGACTTAATGGCCTCATCAATGCGGAGTTCTTTGCTGTAAATTAAAGCTTTTGCATGATAAACCTCAACCCTATCCACACCCAAAGCTTGTATGGAACGAATAACGCCATGAGCCTCAGCAAAATTACCTCTATGGGCTTCAAGAATAGCCAATTTAAGTGTGAGTTGAGTATTGCTTGGGAAACGACTCATAGCCAAATCTAAAACATAAGCTGCCTTAGAATAGTCATACATCAAATATGTTTCTATTATATCTAAAAACTCATCAGAATCAAAATATGCTGGCTCACCTCGATATAGACTTGCCTCAAAACGCTCAACCAAAGGATTGATTTCTTCAAAATCAGAACTTTCCCAAAATCTTTTCACGCAAATTAATTTAGCCTGCAAAATTAAGAAAAATAATGATTGATTTTTTCAATATGACACATTTTGCACTCTTGAAGTCAATATTTTTGAAACATTATTAATAAAACTTTGATGTTTGCCTGCTCTATAAAACTCATTTTTGCTTTATTGAATATAATATTGTATATTTGTAAAAACAATAATAAATCTGAAAATATTTACATTAGAT
>JAAYKF010000027.1 GCA_012522535.1 Bacteroidales bacterium | reverse complement strand
TGGTTGTAAGTTTGGGCGATTACAAAAAAGAAATCCCTATCAATATTTTGGATACCGAAACTTCAATTATGCAAGAAAGCATTTCAGAAAATGGAATTTTATATCCCAATCCTGCAAGCGATTACATCAATATCAAGCTTAATGGCATAAGTACCGACAAATTAGAAATTTGCGATATTACAGGAAAAGTACTTTTAAGTCAAACTATAACAAATGATTATCAACAAATGCAAATTAGAGACCTAAAAAGAGGAATGTATTTTTTGAAAATCTACGACAAAAATCAAAATATAAAAACTTTGAAGTTTGTGAAACGATAATATCGACAGGATATATCAATTCTCGTTCTGCTATGTTCTATACTTTTCAAACATCGGTATTGTCCTATTATATTTTTCCAATCGGTATTACAAGTGATTTTGATGCAATTTGTAATTTTGATATTATAGATAAAATTGCTTATTTTTGCAAAAACAAAAAACACAAAGATGCGAAAATCCATAATTTTATTTTTTGCAATAATAATTTCAATACAGCTTCCTTTACTTTCCCAAATAGCAACTCACAAAGATATTTATCCCAAAGATATTAAAGTTGGTGCCGAGAGAATGGAGTTATATTTAGCAAAATTAAAAGGCAAAAAAATAGCCATTTGTGGCAATCAAACCACCACAGTAGGCAAGACACATTTAGCCGATACACTAATTTCAAGAGGCGTAAAAGTTATCAAGGCATTTTCGCCCGAACATGGTTTTCGTGGCGAAGCCGAGGCGGGAGCACATATAAAATCTAATATCGATCAAAAAACTGGCATAAATATCATTTCGCTTTACGGTCAAAAAAAGAAACCTAATGCCGAAGATTTAAAAGATGTGGATATTGTAATTTTCGATATTCAAGATGTGGGAGCGCGTTTCTACACATACATCTCCACCCTACATTATATTATGGAAGCATGTGCCAAAAACAATGTTGATTTATTGGTTTTAGACCGTCCAAATCCCAACGGATATTTTGTTGACGGACCTGTTTTGGATATGAAATTTTCGTCGTTTGTGGGTATGCACCCAGTGCCCATTGCCCACGGTATGACCATTGGTGAATATGCAAAAATGATAAATGGCGAAAATTGGTTGCCCAACAATTTGCAGTGCAAGCTGCATATAGTGCCAGTTTTCAACTACAATCACACTTTGAAATATCAACTTCCCATTGCTCCATCACCAAATTTGGCAAGCATGGAAGCCATCTACCTCTACCCCACCCTTTGTCTTTTCGAAGGTACGGTAATGAGCATGGGGCGCGGAACCGACAAAGCTTTTGAAATTATTGGGCACCCCGATTTAAACATTGGAGATTACTATTTTACACCCAAAAGTATTCCCGGAAAATCGGCAAAACCACCACACGAAGGTAAAAAATGCAGAGGTTACGACTTGAAAAACATAGCCAGTACGCTTTTGAAAAACAATAACGAAATAAATGTATTTTGGATTATTGATATTTATAACAACTTCCCTAATAAAAATGCTTTTTTTACAAACTTCTTCACTAAACTTGCTGGAAATGAAACACTTCGCAAACAAATTGAAAACGGTTTAAGCGAAAAAGAGATAAAAGAATCTTGGAAAAAAGAGATTGACGATTTTAAGAAAATACGTAAAAAATATCTTCTATACACCGATTTTGAATAAGCTTTGATATGAAACCAAAAAGCAAATATCAGAATAAATTTTCCGAAAATGAAATAAAAAAGGAGTCTTATATTAATCATAAGTATTTCCCTTATTTTATTCTTGCTTGTATATCTTTTTTGCTCTATTCCAACACCTTAACACATCAATATGCCCTCGACGACAGATTGCTGATTACCGAAAATGAGTTTACAAAAAAAGGCATTTTAGGAATTCCCGAAATATTGACAAACGATGCTTTTACAGGATTTTTTGGACAGAAAAAAGCATTAGTAGCAGGCGGACGCTATCGTCCTTTGACACAAATAATGTTTGCTATCGAGTATCAAATTTTCGGACTTAATCCATTTATCGGGCATCTTGTTAATGTAATATTGTACACCATTTTGGTTTTATTGCTTTTTCATCTATTACGTAAATTGTTTCACTTCGAGACCGACAAAAAGTGGTATTACAGTTTGGCATTTATTAGCAGTTTAATTTTTGCTGTACACCCTATCCACACCGAAGTTGTGGCAAACATCAAAGGTAGAGACGAAATTTTGAGTTTGATTGGAGCACTTGTTGCTTTGTGGTTTTCGGTGAAATATGTGGAAAACAAGAAAATCATAAATCTTTTTTGGATATTTCTATTATTTCTAATTGGGGTTTTTGCTAAAGAAAACGCCTTGACATTTTTAGCCATAATTCCATTCTCGCTCTATTTTTTCTACAGAGCCGATAAAAAAGAGCATATATTGGTTTTAATTCCCCTTATTTTATCTTCAACAATATTTATGATAATGCGTCATAATGCCGTTGGCGGCTTGTTGGAAGGAAAAATTCCAGCCGAAATTTTAAATAATCCGTTTATAAATGTCAGTTATGGAACCGAATTGGGGACAGTGATTTATACATGGGCAAAATATCTAATTCTATTTATTTTCCCGCATCCACTCACCCACGACTACTATCCATATCAAATTGAATATCACGACATTACCAACCCTTTGGTTATATTTTTAATTATTGTATTTCTAATCATTATGATTTATAGTGCCATAGTAGCATTTAGAAATAATCTTGTAGGTTGGGCTGTTTGGGTATCATTGATTACATTTTCGGTACAATCCAATTTACTTTTCAACATTGGAACATTTATGAACGAAAGATTTTTATTTGCTCCATCGGTTGGACTTTCAATTCTGTTGTCTGTTCCGTTTTACAATATTTTTCACGGCAGACGAGCTTCGCTGCAAAATGGGATAAAAATCATTATTTTGGTCATTGTTTTAGCATTTTCTGTAAAAACCATCACTCGAAATCTTGTTTGGGAAAACGATCATACACTATTTTTAACCGATGTCAAAACTTCAAAAAACAGCATTAAATGTAATGTTTCGGCAGGCGGAAGCAGCATCGAACTGGCAAAAGTAGCAAAAACAGAACAAGAGAAAAACAGACTTTTAAGGGAAGCATTAGAATATTTAAAAAAGGCACAAGAGCTTCATCGACAGAGTTTTTATGCTTGGCTTTTATCTGGAAATGCCTACTCCGAAATGTCGAGATGGCAAGAGGCACACGCTATGATGCAGAATGCTTTGAATATAAACCCCGAAAGTGACGATGCTAGAAACAATATGCTATATATTGCACAGCAAAGTTTTATAGCTAATGATTACGAAACCGCATCAAAGGCATATTTGTCGCTATATAATGTTGACAAAAACAATGATGACAATTTAATATTGTATAGTCATTCGCTTTCGTACTTAGGAAAAGCCGATACGGCGATAATTATTTTAGATAAAATCATCGAACGCAATCCCGAAAATGCCAATGCATGGGCCAGAAAAGGCGAAATATTTGGTCGTGCCATGAACAATATGTCTGAAGCTGAAAACGCACTTCGCAGGTCTCTCTCCATAAATCCTGAAGATAAATCGGCAAATGAAAACTTAGGAATTGTTTTGGCAATAAAAGGAAATTTTCATGAGTCGTTGCAATATTTCCATAAAGCATTAAGTCTCGATAGCACCAATGCCAACATTTACAGAAATATTTCCAGTACATATATGAATATGAATCAGCCAGAAAAGGCTGCTCATTACAACGAAAAATTTATAGAACTTTCTAAATAAAGATTCCATTTTGAACAAAATCGGATTCTTTTAGGTTAGTAGAAAGTATTGTTTAATTTAAATATCAGAAATGAACACAAATCAAATCTTAAAAGGTAAAAAAGGAATAATTTTCGGAGCTTTAGATGAGAACTCAATAGCATGGAAAGTTGCAGAAAAAGCCCACGCTGAGGGTGCAGAATTTGTATTGAGCAATGCTCCTGTGGCGCTTCGCAAGAAAGATATCTTTCAATTGGCCGAAAAAACCAATTCGCAAGTTATAGCTGCAGATGTAACACAAGTATCTGAAATTGAAGATTTATACCAAGAGGCTATGAAAATATTGGGAGGCAAAGTAGATTTTATTTTGCACTCTGTGGGAATGTCGCCCAACGTAAGAAAATCCATACCTTATGAGGAATTGAACTACGATTATTTTTTAAAGACATTAGATATTTCAGCAATCTCGCTTCATAAAATGCTTTCGGTGGCTAAAAAAATGGACGTTATAAACGACTGGGGTTCAGTTGTTGCGCTATCGTACATTGCTGCACAAAAGGTATTTTCAAGTTATAGCGATATGTCGCAAGCCAAAGCGATGTTAGAATCAATAGTTCGTCAATTTGGCTACCATTACGGTCGCAGTAAAAAGGTTAGAATAAATGCGGTATCGCAATCGCCAACCATTACCACTGCTGGAAGTGGAGTTTCGGGATTCAACGCATTTTTCAATTATGCTAATAATATGTCGCCACTTGGCAATGCAGATGCCGAAGCTTGTGCCGACTATTGTATTTCGCTATTTTCCGATTATACAAGAATGGTTACAATGCAAACCTTGTATCATGATGGAGGATTTTCGTCCATGGGAATTAGCAACAAACTGATAGATCAGTTTATAAATTGTGCTGGAAACAACATTGAGTAGTTTAGGCAATAAAAAAATGCAAATTTATTAGGCTGATTTTCAGTTAGATAAGAAAAAGAACAAAAATAAGTTCGCAAAACACTTGGAGATATAGATTTTTTGTGTACTTTTGCATTCCCATTTGAACAAAACATTTGTTTTTATGGTTTAAAGAAAACGTTCTTTACAATATTTAGGAGACGACATAGCGTATAATATAATCACGATCAATTCCGATTATATATAATGGATAAATACGAGCCATACAGCATTAAACTTTAAATAGTTGAAAAATATTACAACGGAGAGTTTGATCCTGGCTCAGGATGAACGCTAGCGGCAGGCTTAATACATGCAAGTTGAACGAGATTTACT
>JAAYKF010000026.1 GCA_012522535.1 Bacteroidales bacterium | reverse complement strand
GATAATAGTGTTAAAGTTGAAAATTACAGTAAAACTAAGTTGCAAGCAATGGTGTTTCCCAATCCCATAGATGAGCATTTTACCATTGCAATTCATTCGCCAGTGAAAGATTATGCATATTTTCAGATGTATGATGCTCAGGGCAATACTGTAATTTCATCGCCAAAACTTTCGCTGAGAGCTGGCAATAACTATATCGAATTTAATGAGGGAGAACTTTTAGAAAAAGGAATTTACTTGCTCCGAATTTTGACCAGCAAAGAGGTAGTAGTAATAAAAATTATTAAATAAACTTGGTTTTTTAATAAAACAAAAACCAGCATTATTTTAATCAACTTATAATTGTTGATACCTTATTTATGTAAAATTTATTTACATAAGTTTTGTTCCTATATTTGTCAATAAAGTTTAAAGTTTTATCTATGAATGAAAAAGACTTATTGATAGAGTTATATAAGAAATGGAGAGGTGAAGATGTTGAGAAAATTGCACCGCTTCCCATTTCAGGTTCCAACAGAACATATTACAGATTGAGCTCTCAAAAGGGTACTGCTGTTGGGGTTGTGAATGATGATTTGAAGGAGAATAATGCCTTTTTGGAGTTCACAAAACATTTCAAAGAAAAAGGTTTTTCTGTACCCGAAATTTATATTGTTAGTGATGACAAAACAGCCTATTTACAGGAGGATTTTGGTAACGAAACGCTCTATTCCAGACTAACAGCAGAGAGGAAAGATGAATTTATCCCCGAAAGTGTAGTAAATATTTACCTAAAAGTGGTTGAAGAACTTCCTCGATTTCAAGTTTTAGGACACGAAAATTTCAATTACTCCAATTGCTACCCGCGCGGAGCCTTTGATAAGCAGTCCATGATGTGGGATTTGAACTACTTTAAATATTACTTTCTAAAACTTGCACATATCCCCTATGATGAGCAGAGTTTGGAAGATGATTTCAATCATTTTGCAGAATATCTTTCGCAAATAGATAGCGATTTTTTCCTATACCGAGATTTTCAATCGAGGAATATAATGCTAAAAGGCGATGATATTTATTTTATTGATTATCAGGGAGGTAGGAGGGGAGCTTTGCAGTATGATTTGGCTTCTTTGCTCTATGATGCAAAAGCAGATTTGAGTGAAAATATACGAGAACTATTATTGGAAAAATATTTGAATGCCTTAGAAAAACATATTGCCATAGATAGAAATAAGTTCAAAAAAGATTTTTATGCATTTGTTTTAGTGCGTATAATGCAGGCTATGGGAGCGTACGGATATAGAGGCTTTTACGAGAAAAAAACTCACTTTTTAATGAGCATTCCTTACGCTTTGGAAAATCTTAAAAACTTACTTTCCAAAGATTTAATTGATATTGAAATTCCTACTCTGAAGGAGGTTCTGAAGAGTTTAACAGTAAACGAAAGACTTATGGATATTGGAAAAGATTATAAAGGTTTGACAGTTAGAGTTAATAGTTTCTCCTTTAAAAAAGGCTTGCCAACGGATGATAGTGGCAACGGCGGTGGCTTTATTTTTGATTGTAGAGCTTTGCCCAATCCAGGACGCTTGGAAGAGTATAAAACCCTCACTGGAATGGACAAAGAAGTGTCAGATTATTTGGAAGAGTATGAGGTTGTGGATCAGTTTAAGGACTCTGTGAAATCGTTAATAGATATTAGCGTACAAAATTATATTGAAAGAAATTTCACTAATTTGCAAATAAATTTTGGTTGTACAGGCGGACAGCACAGGTCGGTCTATTTTGCAGAGGTTTTTTCTAAGTATATAGAAGAAAAATATGCAGTGAAAGTAATTCTAAATCATCGTGAGCAATAGAAGTTTTTAATTTTATAAAATGCAAAATATGGAGATTAAACCCAAAAAAGCAATGATTTTTGCAGCCGGACTTGGAACACGTTTAGGTAGTGCAACAAGAGATATGCCTAAGGCTTTGGTGGAGATAAATGGATATCCACTTTTGGAAATTGTTTTACGCAAGTTGGAAAAGTTTGCATACACAGATGTTGTGATAAATGTTCATCATTTTGCAGATAAAATAATTGACTTTGCAGCCCATTACAAGGGAAATATAAATCTACACATCTCTGATGAATCGTCCCAGTTATTGGATACAGGTGGTGGACTTTTTAAAGCATCGCATTTTTTTGGCGATGAGCCTTTTTTGTTGCACAATTGCGATGTTATGAGTAATATCGATATAGATAGAATGCTTTCGCAACATCTTGATAATAAAGCAATTGCTACTTTGGCTGTACGTGATAGATTTACATCAAGATACTTTTTGTTTAGCAAAGATTACATTTTGAGTGGCTGGAAAAATTTCACCACCGGGCAAGAGATTATCACTCGACAGCAAGATGAGTATATCCCAATGGCTTTCAGTGGAATACATATGATTAATCCTAAAATTTTTCAGCTTTATAAAGCTGAAAAACCAAAGTTTTCAACCACCGAAATGTATTTGGAACTATCCAAAAAACATGAGATAAAAGCTTATGTTGATATTGCCGATTATTGGTCGGATGTGGGAAAACCAGACGATTTGAAAGAGGCCGAAAAATATTTCCATAAATTCTTTGTATGAAAACATTTTTAGAACTTTTAGCTGAGGAAATTTCCAAAAGTTACTCCGAAAATTTAGCAGATATTTGCATTGTAACACCAACAAAAAGAAGTCAAAGATTGTTGGTAAACGAGCTTCATAAGCATAGTGGAGAAACTTTAATGCTCCCAGAATTTCTTACCATTGATGAGCTGATGTTGGATTTATCGGGCTTACAAAAAATAGATAATCTACAGCTTTTACTTATGCTGAATAAAATTTTCAGAGACTCAATTCCTGAGCAAGACGAGTTTGATGAAAAAAATGATTTCAAGAAGTTTGTGGGCTGGGCTACGCTTTTTTTAAATGATATAAACGAAATAGATTTGCACCTAAAAAATGGGGAAGCAGCTTTTTCGTCCCTCACAAGCATCAGAGAGTTGAGCATGTATGATATTCCCGAAAATCAATTAACAGACTTACAAAAAAACTATCTGAATTTTTTCAAAAAACTTGAATTTTTCTACAAAGATATTAGAGAGAAATTATTGGATCAAAACTTAGCATATCAAGGTTTATACTATCGACAAGCTGTTGGAAGTTTTAATCCCAACAAAGTTAAAAATAGATGGGAAAAGTTACTGTTTTGCGGTTTCAATGCCCTTACAGAGAGTGAGTTGCACATAATGAAACAGTTGAAGGTTGAGGGATTAGCAGACTTTTATTGGGATATTGACAAAGATTTATTGAAAAAAAATAGTGAAGATAAAACTGGAATATTTATCCGTAAAAATTTGGAGTTTTTGGGGATAGACAATGATACTACTTTTGTTGCAGAACATTTTTTATCAGATAAAAATATCGAAATTATTGAGGCTCCCAGCGATTTAGCTCAAGCGAAGTATGCCGCCTCTATTTTCCATAAAATTGTTTCGAAGAATAAAGAGCAGAATACAGTTTTAATTCCAGTAGATGAAACGGTTTTGCCCTTGCTACTAAACTCCATTCCCGAAGATGTAAATATTACTATGGGCTTGAGTTTAAGCAACTTAATGCCAGCAAAGTTTGTTGGTTTGCTTTTCGATTTGCACACAAACAGTCAAAGGCACAGCGAGGGAAAAAAGGAGGCTCTATACTACTATAAGGACTTAATTGCCATTTTATCGCACCCATATATTCAAAAACTTTTTAAGGATAATTTAGACTATAATAATAATGTAGTAGCAACAATTTTATCGAAAAACATTAGCTATTACACCCAAAAAGGAGTTGAAAATTTAATTGAAAATCAGGCTATTTGGGAAGCCATTGGCGAGCTTTTTAACAGATATGAAAATGCCGTAGATTTTTTAAGACTAATTCTAAAAGTTTTAAATAGTATTGAAGATTTATATCCAAACATTGAAAACAAAAGTTCAGTTTCCACAATTCTAAAATCTTTCATTGTTGTTTTTGAAGATATTTTCAAAGATATTATTTCGGCATTGGAGAGCTACAAAATAAATTTAAAGATTGATGAATTGAGTCAGATTTTCTTTTCAAAACTATCGTCTCAAACATTGTCTTTTTCTGGTGATGCTCACCAAGGACCGCAATTGATGGGCTTTTTGGAAACTCGACTGTTGGACTTCAATAATGTGATTATGCTTTCGGTTAATGAGTCTGTTTTGCCTGCTGGAAAAACACATAATTCGCTTTTACCCTTTGATTTAAGGAGGCATTTGGGGCTATACTCTCATATTCAAAAAGATGCAGTTTTTGCTTATCACTTTTATAGATTATTGTATAGAGCCAAAAATATAAGCTTGCTATATTTGGGTTCCAGTGCCGATGGCAAAGCCGAAAAAAGTAGATTTATTCGTCAATTGGAATATGATATTTCTAAAAGATATCCCAATATTAAAATCACATCAAAAGTTTTAGATTTTGATTATGAAAGCTCCCAAAATAATGAAATTATAATTAAAAAAACAGATGAAGTTTTCAATAAATTAAAGTCTATAAATTATATTTCGCCTTCAGCAATATCTACCTATATTCAGTGTCCGCTTAAATATTATTTCAGATATGTAGAGAAAATTAAAGAGGCTGATGAAATTATGGAAGACCCTGATTATGCTTTGTTGGGGACAATTATTCATGAAGTTTTAGAAGATATATATGGAACTTTTACGCCCAATGTGGTTCTTGTAGCCAATGATTTTAAGCAATTCAACCATGATAAAATCAAAGAGTTGAGTATAAAAGCTTTTGAGAAAAACAAATTCACAAAAGATGATTTGCAAAGTGGGAGAAATGCCATAGCTTTTGAGGTTGTTCAAAAATATGTCTCCGAATATTTGAGTTTACAAATAGAATTAATAAATGATAATGTGGAAATTATTCCCATTGCTCAAGAAGTTAAGCTTCAACATGGAATTTCTGTAGATGCTGTGGAGGGTTCTGTGGTCTATTTGACAGGTATTGCCGATAGCATTGAAAAGATTGATGGTGTGGTGAATGTAATAGATTACAAAACTGGTTCTGTTGATAATAAAGAAGTTGTTATTTCGGATATAAAAGAGCTGCTTTATAATTTGGAAAAAACGGAAAAGAAAAGTAGTGGACCAAGGGAAAAAGCCAAGGCTTTGCAGCTTATGTGCTATGCACTCTCTTTTATGAAAGATGAAAGTTTGTCAGAATATAATAAGAATTTGGAGTTTTTGTCCTCAAAAATTGCATCATTACGAAGAAGGAACCCATATTTTGACCTTAAAATTGGAGATAAAGTAGATGCCAATGTGATAAAACTTGAGACATTAAATTTATTTGAAAAGGAGCTTTCAGAATTTTTGACTACACATATATATAATAAGAATTTGCCCTTTACCCAAACAGAGGAAGTGAATGATTGCATATATTGTCCTTATGATATTATTTGCAATAAAAATTAACAAAACTGTATTTGTGCTGAAATAGCTTTAAGTACCAATTGTATTGCGTTATATAGGGTTTCAAAGTGTGTTTTCATATTTTATTTCAACTAAAATGTTTAGACAATTTGTTAATGTCGAATTTTGTAATATATTTGCACCCAATTAAATTTATATACTGAAAATAGCTACGACTACCTATCAATATACAATGGAATTGGAACTGAAAATGAAAACTTTATAAATGTATTCTCTGGAACAATCCTTTCAACATCGATAACATCTTCAGGGCAGTGTTTAACATTCCACTTTATATCCGATAATTCAGTGTTCAATTCAGGTTGGTACATAAGCCTAGTGTGCGATAAAGCTACCATAACTTCCAATACAGATGGTGTTGTATGCAATGGTGAAACAGTTATTCTAACAGCCAACGAAGGCGTTTCATACCTGTGGAGTACTGGCGAAACAACACAAAGTATTGCAGTTACAACACCCGGCTACTACTCTGTACAGGTTCTAACATCCGAAAACTGCAACTTTGTTTCAGACCCATATTTTGTAGAGTTTGCCGCTGTGCAAGCACCCACAATTACGCCCAACGGAACAATTACAGTTTGTCCCGGCGAGAGCGTTAATTTAATCTCAAGTCAAGGAGTTAGCTATGAGTGGAGCAACGGTAGTACAAGTCAGTCAACAAATGTTGTAGAAGCTGGTCAGTACTGGGTTAGTGTTACTGATGCCAATAGTTGTGTAGCAGTTTCGGAAATTGTAACAATTGAAAATCACGTTACTTCACCCATAGATATTACTCCATCTGGAAATATCTCTATTTGCTATGGTGATTCAATTCAAATTAGCACCACTGCCAGTGAAAATATCCTTTGGAGTACAGGAGCTACAACACAAAGTATTTACGTTAGTGAAGTAGGAACATATTACGTTACTGCCCCTGATGTAAGTGGCTGTATGTCCATTTCTAACAACCTAAATATTAGCTTCTATAATCCTGAACCACCAACAATTACGCCATCGGAACCACAAACTATCTGTGAAGGAAATTCTACGCTTCTAAGCTGTTCATCTGGAATTGCCTATAATTGGAATACAGGTGCCAGCACCCAATCCATTTCTGTTCAAGAAGCTGGAAACTATTGGGTTGTGGTAACAGATGTCAACAACTGTTCCAGGGCTTCAGCACCAGTATCTATTAATGTAAACCCCAATCCTCCAACACCAACTATTACAGAAACTGAAGGTTTGCTACAGTCTTCAATTACAGGTGGTTATGCCTTCCAGTGGTACTATAATGGGGAGGCTATTGCAGGAGCTACAAATAGCTTTTATATGGCAACACAAAATGGCTTGTACTTTGTGGAACTAACCGATAATTTTGGTTGTAGCACCCTGTCGTTACCCTACAATTTACAAGGTGTGGGCATTGAAGACAATTCGCTGTCAAACTCAGTTAAATTATACCCCAATCCATTTGTAAACAAATCAACTTTGGTGATAAATTCACCCAAAGCAACAACAATTACCATTGATTGTATGGATATGCTTGGACGCAAAATTGCAAATATCTATCAAGGAGATATTCCAAGTGAAAATTTCCAAATAGAAATTAATGCCCAAGCATTGGGTCTCGCCTCAGGAAATTATTTGCTAAACATCAGTAGCAACGAAGAGGTGATGCAGTACAAAATAAGCATAAGCAAATAGTAATTGATTTGTGAATCTATAAGGGAGTGCAGTTTGTGCTCCCTTTTTATTTAAATCATCGGTATAATTTAAACTTTGAAAATTGAAATAAACTTTCCAAAACCAACAAAATTGGAATAGATGTTGCACATAGATAATTTGTTAAATTTTAAAATTAACCAATATTTTACCACATAATCAGAAATATTTTCTTTAAGTTTACCTATTAAAATTATAATAAGATGAAAAGACTCCTTTGCGCCGTCAGTATCATGGTTTTTCTTTTGTTTTCCTGTCAAACAAACAAAGTAAGTATAGTTAGAACAAATTTCGAAGCTGAAATTGATTTACAACAAAATTTAAGTTTTAAATTTGATAAAGACATAGCCCCAGAATCAATGCTAAACAAATGGGATACAGCTTCTTATATAAGTTTTACTCCTAATGTAAATGGGCGTTTCCAGTGGATATCGCCATCGGAGCTGGTCTTTTCACCCGAAAGTGGATTTCACCCAGCCACAAAATATGAGGCTAAACTCAATAAGGAGATAGCCAATTTGAGTGAGCAAAAAATTTCACTCCCCAAATCGATTTTTGAATTTCAAACTCCTGATTTAAAGTTAGAAGCTGCCAAAGCCTATTGGGGGTTGTCTGCCATAAATGGAAATGATGTGATTATCGGCGTTGATATAGCCTTTAATTACCCAGTTTCGATTTCAAATTTAGATGAAAATTTAAAAGTATTTGTGGGTGATTATATTATTCCACATAAAATAATTAGCTCAGGCGAAAGTGATGATGTAAGCCTTGAATTTAATCCGCCAGCAGGAATAGGAGCAGAAGAAATTCCTCTCAAAATAGTAGTTGAAGAAAATTTATTCGTAGCAAAAACAGATAAAACAATTGGAAAACAACAAAGTGTAACAGCCTCGATTCCAGTACGTTCTAAGTTGATGGTGAGTGCCATCACAAATGAAATGGTGCAAGGCGAAGGCACGGTAAATATTTTCTTCACACAGCCAATTTTAAATGATAATTTTAAGGACTTAATTACGGTTAAACCCAATGTTGCACATAAAATTGATGTACAAAATAACATTGTAAGACTTATTGGCGATTTTGAAGAGGATAAAACATACGAAATTAGAGTGAAAAAAGCTGTTAGAAGCGTTTTGGGAGCAAGTTTGGAAAATGATTATACTCAATCGGTAAGTTTCAGTAAGTCAAAACCTTATATCTCTTTTGCCAATGGTGATGACAATTATTTATCCTCACGTGGTAATGGAAACGTTGGTATAAGTTTGGGTGGTGTTGAGACTATAAAAGTAAGCGTATTTAAAATCTTCGAAAACAATATAATTCACTATCTCCGTAAGGGAAAATCCTATGACTACTATTGGGATGATAGCGGATTTGAAAGAGAGTGGTACGACTTTTATGAGTGGCAAGGCGATGCAGATTATGGAATGCAGGTGTATGAAAAAACACTTGAGTCAACCCAATTGCCATTGCATATAAATGGACGACTTTTGCATTTGGATATTAATGAATTAAACAGAAAAGACCCCGGAAATGGTATTTATGTTGTTGCCGTTCAGGATGCCAAAAGAAGGTGGTTGCGAGATGCAATTATGGTCTCGATTTCGGATATTGGGGTTATAGCTAAATTTGGGAAAAATTCGGCCCTTATTGCCACAAACTCAATCCTTGATGCAACCCCCCTAGAAGGTGTAAATGTAGATTTTATAAGCACTAATAACCAAAAAATTCACTCGGCTAAAACCTCAAAAGATGGTTTTTTACTTCTGGAAAATACCTCCGAGATATTCAAAAAATTCAGGGTAGGAATGCTCACATTGCGTCATGGCAATGACTTCAACTACATCTATTTAGACCACAGCAATGTGGAAACTTCCAGATATGAGGTTGGTGGAAAATATACCAATGCCTCCGATTTTGATGTCTTTATTTATGGCGACAGAAAACTCTATCGTCCCGGCGATTCTGTCCATATAAACACCATAATCAGAACCTTAGATTGGGAAACACCCAAAGATATTCCTCTGAAATTCAGAGTGGTAAATCCCAGCGGACGACATTTTTCAACCTTTAGAAAAACCACCAACAACGAGGGGGCAAGTGCTGTTTCTTTTAAACTCCCCGATGCTGCATTAACAGGCTCATATACCGTTGAGGTTTACTCTGGAAATGACGTTCTATACAATTCATACAGAATTTTGTGCGAAGAGTTTATGCCCGATAGATTGTCGGTTACAGTGAAATCCAGCTCAACGGAAATGATACCAAAGGACAATCTGAAATTAGATATTACAGCTGAAAATTTCTTTGGAACGCCAGCAACAAATAGGGAAGTGGAGTGCGAAATGAGAATCAATACTCAAAATATTTCACCCAAAAAATATAGCGACTACAGGTTTAATATATCAATTCCCAACAGTTTTTATTTTGATAATGTATTGAAAAACACCAAAACCGACAAAGATGGAAAAGCTTCTGTTAGCTTCCAAATGCCAGCAAATGAGAATATTGGAATGCTTTCGGGTAGGGTTTATACTGCCGTATTTGATGAAAATAATAGACCTGTAAATCGTCATACAACCTTCAAAATATCTACACAAAGTGTATATTTTGGCTTACGCCATTTCGACTATTATGTGCCCATTCAGCGAAATATGAAGTTTGCTTTTGTGGCATTAGACAAAAACGAAAAATTGGTAAATGGAGCCAAAGCACGTGTGAAAATTGTTCGCAACGAATATCAAAGTTCCATGGCTCGAAGTGGCTCTTCATATAGCTATTTATCCAATAAAAGAGAGATTGAATTGGTAAACAAAGATGTGAGTTTTTCCAACGGAAAGGCGTATTTAGACTTTGTTCCACCAGTTTCTGGTGAGTACGAAATTAAGATTTATGTGGATGCAAATGCCAAATCATATGTTGGTCGAAAATTCTGGTCGTATGGCTCTGGCACAACAGATTATTCCTCCTTTGAAGTTGACAAAGAGGGCGAGATTTTAATAGAAACAGACAAAGAAGAATATTTAATTGGCGACAATGCCGAAATACTTTTCAAATGTCCATTCTCAGGAAAATTGATTGTTACCATCGAAAGAGACAATATAATAGACTATAAAGTTTTGGAAATTGAAGATAAGGCAGCAAAGCTTAGTTTGCCCATCGAAGAGAGCTATATGCCAAATGTCTATATATCAGCAACAGCAATCCGACCGCTTGTTAGCAATGAAATCCCGCTAACAGTTGCCCACGGATATTCATCAGTAATTGTTTCAAACCCCAATTACAAAATGGATGTGCAAATTAAATCACCAAAACAGTCGCTTTCCAGAACAAAGCAAACTGTTGAGGTTAGTGCCGAAGCTGGTTCGCAGCTCACAATTGCTGTTGTGGACGAAGGTATCCTGCAAATGAATAATTATCAAACTCCCAATCCTTTTGAATATTTCTTCCAAAAACGTGCCTTAGAGGTGGATAATTATGATTTCTATGCCAAAATATTCCCCGAACTGAAAAGAAATCTTTCGTCATGGGGTGGAGACATCGCCATGGAAATGGGCAAAAGAGTAAATCCTTTTACCAACAAAAGAGTTAGATTGATTTCGCATTGGAGCGGAATTGTGAAAAATAGTACAGGAAAAGTTTCATATAGTTTCGAAATTCCTCAATTCTCCGGAAGTCTTAGAGTGATGGCAGTGGCATGGAAAGGTAAAAAGTTTGGCTCTGCCGAAACAAATCTAATAGTTGCCGACCCAATAGTGATTAGCACAGCATTGCCCAGATTTTTAACCCCCGATGACCTAATTAATATACCCGTAACTTTGAGCAATACAACCAAAACTGCTGCCAATGTAGTGGTGAAACTTAATGTTCAAAAATCGGTTAGCCTATTGGGCAAAAAAGAGTATAGTCTAAGCATTCCAGCCAATTCCGAAAGACGTGTAATGTTCAATGCAAGGGTCAATAAAGATATTGGCGAAGCACTTTTCACAACCTCTGTTGAGCAAGGTGGCAAAACTTTTAAAGAGGAAATTTATGTGCCAATCAGACCCACGGCTGGTTTTGTGAAACATTACCAATCTGGTGTAATTGACAAAGATGAAGATGTTATCAGAATTGGTGGAAATTTCCTTAAAGGAAGTGTAAACAATAAGCTTATTGTTAGCAAATCGCCCATTACTGAGTTTACCAAAAACATCAGCGAATTGCTTAGCTATCCCTATGGCTGTTTGGAGCAAATTACCTCGGTGGCTTTCCCACTTCTATATTATAGAGATATTGCCCAAAGTCTAAATCAGGACAATCAAAATATGTCGTGGAATCCTGACTTTTTGGTCCAAGAGACAATTCATAAAATCCAGTCGATGCAAAGATATAGCGGTGCTATGACTTATTGGCCCGGCACTTTTGCCGAATCGTGGTGGGGAACAGCCTATGCCACTCACTTCTTAATTGAAGCCCATAATGCCGGCTTTGAGGTGAGAATGTCGGCTATTCGAAATGCAGTGGATTATTTAGAAAGAGAATCTAGAACCAAGAAAATGAAAGATTATTATTACTATAATAGTGCAGGCAGACTGAGCGTGGTGTCGAAAATTCGTAACGAAATTCCATACTCATTATATGTCTCAGCTTTGGCAGGTTCAAAAAACACATCTCGACTAAATTATTATAAAGACAATTATAAGGATTTAACGCAAGAGGGTAAATATCTCTTGGCGGCAGCATTCGCCCTTTCGGGCAATAAATCCACTTTCAGAGATTTGCTACCAGCAAGATATACCTACGAAGATGTGAAACGCGAAACAGATGGTAGTTTTGGCTCCACAATCAGAAATAATGCTTTGGTTTTAAATACAATTTTCAAAACCGATCGCAACAATCCACAAATATTGCCCATGGCTTCCAAATTGTCCAACGACTTGAAGCGTGCAAAATGGCTATCAACACAAGATAAAGCTTTTGCCCTGCTGGCATTGGGTAGTGTGGCTGCCGAAAGTGCAAAATCTGATATTAAGGCAAGTTTTACACATAATAATAGAGTGATTGTTAATTATAACAATGAAAATCAGGTATCTACAAAAGATATTTCCAATTCTACTGTGAATGTGAAGAAATCAGGAAGTGGAAAACTCTACTATTTCTATGAAGCTGAAGGATTTAGCAAAGATGGAAAAGTGGATGAATTGGATAATAATATTGTTGTTAGAAGAAGCTTTTTTGACCGAAGCGGAAACAAAATTACCAATTCCAAATTCAAATCCAACGATTTAATTATTGTTAGAATTGGCGTTGCAAGTCTTGACAATTCTACGGTTGAAAATGTTGCCATTTGCGATATGTTGCCAGCATGTTTCGAAATTGAAAATCCCCGCATCGGAAACGACCGTGAATATGCCTGGATTAAAGATAAATCAACACCAACTTACACCGATATTCGCGATGACCAAATCACATTTTTTACATCAGCAAGTTCCAAAATTAAATATTTCTACTACATGGTGAGAGTGGTCTCTTCGGGAAGATTTAATATTGGAGTGGTTAGTGCCGATGCAATGTACGACGGAAACTATTATTCATACCATGGAACTGGTACAATTACAGTTCAATAAAGTATAAAAAGTGGTCAAAAGCAGATATTTGAATATTAATATTTTGAAGAATAAACTCTTTCAAATATCTGCTTTTTTTAAAAAAACAGCTAAGAAAATTTGGATAAGAAAGTGGCTGAGATATGCTCTAATATCCCTATTTTCTTTGTTTTTACTATTTCATATTTTAAACAAAATATTTCCTCTTCCCGCGTTGGATGACTATTCACAAATTGTGGAAACTGAGAGTGGCGAAATTCAATTTGCCACCCTAAACAGCACCGATAAATGGCGTTTCAAAGCTGAATTGGACGAAATTACGCCAGTTTTGAAAAAAACAATTTTGGAAAAAGAAGATAAATATTTCTATTATCATTATGGAATTAATCCTGTTTCCGTTTTACGAGCATCTTGGAATAATATTTTCAAATCAAAGCGAAAGCTTGGTGCATCAACCATTACAATGCAGTTGGCACGAATGATGGAAAGAAAAGATAGAACCTATGGAAACAAATTTATTGAGATGTTTCGCGCACTGCAAATAGAGTCTAAATATAGTAAAGATGAAATTTTACAGCTCTATCTAAATCACATTCCCTATGGTGGAAATATTGAAGGGGTAAAAACTGCAGCATTTTTCTATTATAACCAAAAGCCCGAAACTCTGAGCCTATCGCAAATGGTGATTCTGTCCATAATACCCAACTTCCCCAATATAATTCATGGCGATGCCGATGATTTATTACAGAAAAGAAATTATTGGTTAAAGCAATTTTCTAAAAGTAAGCTCTTTGATAAAGCTCAGATTGAAGATGCTTTTGATGAAGAATTGAATTTTGAAAGAAGGGAGCGGCCCCACAAAGCTCCACATCTTTCGCATAGGCTCTGCCGATGGAATAGTGGTGAAAATAAGATTGTTAGCACAATTTCGGACGAAATTCAAGCCAGAGCCGAAAATTTGGTGTATAACTATGTTAAGCCCCTGAAGTTCAATAATATAAATAATGCTTCAGTTTTGATTATTGATAATATATCGGCAAAAGTTGTTGCCTATATTGGTTCCGACGATTTTTTCGACAACAACTCTTCTGGGCAAGTTGATGGGGTGGTGGCTATCCGTTCGCCGGGGAGTGCCTTAAAGCCCCTGATTTATGCCCATGCCTTGGATTTAGGGCTAATTACACCCAAAACCAAAGTGCCAGATGTGCCCTATAATTTTTCGGGCTACAATCCTGGAAATTACGATAGCAGATTTCGTGGATTAGTGAGCATTGAGCAGGCTTTGACGCTGTCGCTAAATTTGCCTTCGGTAAAACTTTTAGATGAAGTGGGCGTGAATAATTTTATCAATTTGCTTATAAAATCTGGTTTCAAACAAATAGCAAAAGATAAGAAAAATCTGGGCTTATCGCTAATTCTTGGTGGTTGCGGTGTGAGCTTGGAGGAGCTAACGAATTTGTTTTCAGCCTTTGCAAGGGGTGGAATCTACAAAAAGGCAACCCTCTATTCTGGTCAAGAGGTGGAGAAGCCGCAAAGAATAATAAGTTCAGCATCGGCATTTATGATTACCCAAATGCTTTCTAAGGTGGAGGGTCCCGACTTTCCTTCCAATTGGGGCGACTTTAGTACAGCTCCAAAAATTGCCTGGAAAACAGGTACATCCTATGGCAGACGTGATGCTTGGAGTATTGGCTACAACAGAAAATATACAGTTGGAGTTTGGGTGGGAAATTTTGATGGTCGTGGAACACCTGAGCTAACAGGGGCAAATGTTGCCACACCGCTGCTTTTTCAGATTTTCAATGCCATCGATAATAAGCAAGAGCAAGATTGGTTTATACCTCCACAAAGTATTGACTATTGGGAAGTTTGCTCCGAAAGTGGAAGTATCCCTAACGACTTTTGCGAAGATTTAACCATCGATACCTATATACCCGGAATATCGCCCAATAATCGTTGTCAGCATAAAATTGAGGTCTTTACAGATGTAAACGAAACCGAGTCGTATTGCAGGTTTTGCAAGCCCGAAAGCAACGTGAAGCGCAAACTTTATCGCCATTATCCAGCTGAGGTTATTGCATTTTTTGAAGAAGAAAATATACCCTACGACAAAATTCCTCCGCATAATGAAAATTGTACTAAAGTTTTTTCGCAAAATGGACCTGTTATAAGCTCGCTAACAGAAGGGGTTGAGTATATTTTTATCGCCAACGAAAATCAAAAAATGATGCTCAAAGCCAATGTGGAAAATTCGGTAGAAAATGTGTGGTGGTACGTAAACGACAAACTTCTGAAAAAGGCTTTAGCCAAAGAAAAAATCTTCTTTATACCCCCCGAGGGAGAAGTGAAAATATCCTGCACCGACGACAAAGGCCGAAATACAAATATTTGGGTAACGGTGAAATATATTTAGCCACTGCGTCCGCTACTCAAGATGACAAATGTTGTGGTTATTCAAATTTCAAGCATCCCAAGTTTCAAGCTTTCTATTTTATTATCTATAATCTCAAATCTTTCCAAGTTCAGTGTTCAGCCGAACTGCCACCGCTGAAACCACAAAGGCACAAAGAAGGCACCAAGGCACAGAGGATTTTCGTGTAAACTGTGAATTTTACGAATTGTATTGCAATACAATTCGTAAATACATATAAGGAGAAAAGGTAATAGAACTATTTTTATATTTAGACATTTGTGTTCTATTATATTTTCTCCTTATATGTGTTATTTTGTCTTCGACAAAATAAATTCCAAAAAATATGCTTTCGTCTCTGTTTTAGGTGTTTTTTGTCAGAGACAAAAAATAATTGGCGTAGGCAACCCCTCCGTGTCTCTGCGTATTCTCCGTGCCTCTGTGGTTAAAATAAAAAAAAAGCTAGTTGATTCTCCAAGGTTTCCAAATTTCAAGCTTTCCAAGTTTCAAAGCTTTCCTCTTCTAAAAAACGATTCCGGCAGTTGCATCAGAAGCAGTGCTGCTGTAATAACAACTATACCCAAAATTGTAGGATAGTCGGGACTTTCATTTTTTACCAATAGCCAGCTTAGTGCAGTTCCGAAAACAGGTATTAGGAATTTCCACATATTGAGTTCCGAAACTTTTACTTCTGGACGATTCAATAAACCATACCATATTGAAAAACCTGCCGATGAAATCACAGCAAGCCACAGCAAAGCTCCCCAAAATTCCGTTGGGAAATTGTAAGATTGAGGTTTCTCGAAAATAAAAGAGCTGATTAAAAGTAAAATTCCACCCACAAAATGAGCCACAGCCGTTAGCAAATGAGGCGAAATTTGTTGTTCTTTCCTTTTCGAAAGCATAATATTTGTATATCCGCCAATGGCAGTGCTAGTAAGCAAAATCAGTACACCTATATAGAAATTGGGATTATTTCCCATCATCTGTCCCTTTGCCAAACTGATAAAAACAACTCCGGTAAGTCCCAAAGCTATGGCAAATATTTTTCGGAAGCTCATCTTATCATTTTTTATGGAAAAATGAGCCATAATGGCTATCAACAGCGGACCAGAGCCAACCAATATTGCCGATGTGGCAGCTGGTACTTTATTTATTCCAATAAAAAATAGTCCATATTGAATATAGGTTTGTAAAAATGCAAAAACCAGCATAAAACGCCAATGTTTCAACTGTTCTTTTAGGTTTACTTTTCTCAAAAATATTACTGGAATTAGAATAATTGCAGCCAAAACAAATCTCATACCCGAGAACAGGAGAGGATCGGCGTGTTGTAATCCAATTTTTGCACCCGCAAAAGCCGAACCCCACAAAAAAGTCGCAAAAATTATTTTAAAATACATTATAGATCGTCTATGCTAATTTTTTTTGCAAAATTACAACAAATGTTTGTACTTGTATTATACAAAGGTAAATGCCGAAATAATGGTTGTTTTTTCTAATCAATATTAAATGAAATTGGACTAACCTAGATGTGTAGTCGATGTAAATATAATATTTTTTCACATTTAATTGACATATGAATAAATGTTTGTATATTTGAAGCACGGTATCTTAAATTATTTGGCAAATGAAAAGAATAGTATTACTAGCATTTTTAGTATTTTTAGGCAATTTAAAATTATATTCGCAGGAAGATTTGGGAGGTAAAGTGGAAGATTTGGGGTATAAAATTGACTGTTATGAGTTTTATTACCCTTGTATTATTTATAATAAGCTGATTTCTATTATAGACTCTAATACGATAGATTTACTTATAAATAAATTTGAAGAGGACCGCAATTGTGCTTTTATTGTTTATTATACATTAAATATTAGAACAGGGTATTTAGAAGAAGTTATTATACGAGATAATTGCATGTTGCTTTCGTTGGAGAAAAAAGAAGAATTCAAAGAAATATTATATTCAACTAAATTTAGTATTTGTCATATAGACAAGTTTTACCAAGATTTAAAAGTAGTAGAGCTTTATCGAGATGTTTATAAATCTAAAGATGATGTGATTGGTAGAGCTAGTGTATGTGCCTTCAGCGTATGGTGGACTATGATAAATACTTATAGAAAGAAAGATTATGAATATTTCATAACAAATTCAGATTAATTTGAGTATGCAAAATTTTTTCTTAATTGACAGATATACGAACAAGATTTTATATTTTTGAAACGCAATAGAGGCAAATGAAAAGAATAATATTTCTAATACTCATAATCACACAGTTTTGTGCTTCAAAAGGGCAAAATACAGTTTTTGTTAGATACGATTCTATCCCAATTTATGAAATTGCACATAGCGATTTTGAAAATATATTGGATAGCTTTATTGTTAAAGAAAAAAAACTAGAATGTATTGATGATAATACAGTTTTTAGAATTGGAGTTTTAGATATGATGTATGGTACATCTATTCAGTTAAGCCAAACTTCAAGAGAGAATTCATTTAATGTGAATGATAACTTTGATTCTTTTGGACTATTGCATTACAAAGACTATCTATTCCAAATAGTTGGGAGAGTGCCTATTAGCAATAAAATATTAAAAATGACAGATGAAAAACAAATAATAGCAGTGTATGATTTAGACCCAGACTATATCAATAGTTCAAAAATTCATTGGTATATAGATGAAGAATGGTGTACTACGTGGATATACAGCTTAGAAGACGACAAATTTGTGTTGACTTATAATTCCGAAAATTATAACCAATAGTGCAAGCAAGAACTAATAGGCTGATATAAACAATTCTCTACATATTTTTATAAATACATATATGTAATAAAATTGATAAAAAACTGATTTTTTCTTACAGTTTCCTTTGTGAGTCAAAATATTTATTGTAAAATTGCATAAATTAACTAAATCACAAAACATGAAAACTAAACAAATTCTTTCGTTATTGCTAATGTTTGTAGTTTATACATCTATTTCTCAAACATTTGAAGCTGTAAAGGTAAAACCTTTTGGACGTTCACCCAAAATCGAGCTATACAAAAATGACAAGGGCGAAATAATCCTAAATCAATACAAGGCCGGAATGATGACCAATAGGTCCATGTATGAGCTCTATGAGCACAATGGTGAATTTTTATTAGCTCGTTATCAGAAAAATGGAACTTTAATTGAAGATAAAACCGTGAAAACAGATAATGCCAATCACGTGATGTCCTTAAATTTTGCCAATGACAATATAGCACTGCTATCAAAATATACTAAAGATGTTTTAAGTATATATTATTGTGGTTTTGAAAGCTCAAACCAAGGCAATCCTAAAGAAATTTTCAGCACTAAAATTACCAAACGCAAGGATATTAATATATCAGCAGTAACTTCTGCCAACGATAAATTTATGGCAGTAATAAATGTTCACGAAAATAAGGGAGACACCTATGTCAATGCAGCTGTATTTGATGAGGATTTTAACAGGATTTGGCAAGCTAAAAATTTAATTGTTCCTGCAAATTTCGAAACAAGTACAGTGTCGGAGTTTGCACTGAGCGAAGAGGGTGATTTATTCCTTCTGATGGAGTCGTACGACAGTAAAAGAAAAAGTATAACCGACTTCGAAATCAGTCTTTTAGTTATTAGAGACGGAAGTTTAGAAAAAGAAAATATCCCATTTGGAAATATTTTGCCAGCCCAAAGCAGAATGAGCTGTAAAGATAACAAATTAGCCCTTGGTGGGCTGTTTTTAGCACCAAATGTTGGTGGAATTCATGGAGTTTATTCCGTTGTAACTGATGCGAAAAATATTGACTTATCAGATATTCAAGCAGTGGCATTTTCTGATAAATTCAAAAAAGAGTCAACAGGAAACTCTAACTATTCTGGCAAAAAGCCTTTAGACATGGATTATATGAGATTGAGATATTTGTTGCCCACAGAAAATAATAAATTCATAATGCTTTTTGAGCAATATAAACTACACATAGTGGAAACATATGGTCAAGGAGCCAGAACAGATGTTTATAACAGCGAGTGGGCTATATATTATGCTCTTGTCAATGCTGACGGGAGTTTCGAAGCCTTGGATTATATCCCCAGAAAAAATTATTCCAGAAATAGTGTTGGTGGAATTCACTCATTTTCGGCTGTCGTAAAGGGTGATAAAACCTATGTTCTGTATAATTATGGTGCTAAACAAAAGGGAATGAATTTTGATAAATACCCTGTAAATAACTTTGCCAAAAAAACAAATGTCGTTGCCGTTACAAGCATAGACAATGGTACAGGAAATTTTAAAACAAAATATTACACTAGCCCAAAAGCAAAATCTACTTGGATTGAAAGAAATGTGGTTCTACTGGATAATGATGAAGTCGTGTTCTTAACTAAAAGTAAGTCGGCAAGATTTCTATCTCGAATTCGTTTAGATTTCTAATTCCTTTTAAATGAAAAATATTGTAAAAGTCATATTTGTGACCATAATCGCAAATATGACTTTTCTTTGACAGATAATTCTAATATTTCAATATCAATATTATTGTGAAAGAAAACTTGATAAAAAATAAAATAAGCTTTATAAAACTTGTCTTTGTGCTCTGTTTTCTTTTTGCGTCAACGCACATAGCACGTTCGCAGCTTAACTCAACTTCATACAAACCTCTGAAATCGGAGGGAGTTATGCCCAAAGTTTTGAAAAATCATTTTCAAATGCGACTTTCGGAGCATCAGCAGCAAATTATGGAAGATTTGAACGAAAATCAGTATGAATTTGCACTTCGAAATACCTATTATTTTACCCAACTTCTTCAAAGTGGAAAATTGCTTTATGGCTCCGAACTAAATAATTATGTGGAAAATGTAGCTTATGAATTACTAAAACCACAAGCAGAACTTATCGATAAATTTACCTTTTTGATTCTAAGAGTGCCTTTTGTCAACGCTTTTGCCATAGAGCCGGGAATAATAATTGTTACCACCGGACTCTTAGCAAAAATTGAAAATGATGCCCATTTGGCTTTTATTCTTTCCCACGAAATGATACATATTATAAAAAATCACAGCATCGATCTATTTGTAACAAGTAAAAAAATAAAGAAAGAAAAAGCTCCACAATCCAGCGACGGTATTGATAGTAAGATTTATAAATATCACTATCGCTCACGCGAAAACGAGAATGAAGCCGATAAGTTGGGAATGGAAACAATTCTTTCCAAAAGTATTTTTGAAGTTGATATTGCAGATGGGGTATTTGGAATTTTAGAAAATGGCGATGCTCCATTGGAAAATAAAAAAGGTTTTGAAGAGTTTATGAGGTTAGAAAGCGTCTCATTTCCTGAAAATTTGATACTTCAAGAATTTGTAAAACCTCGAAAAAGTAGCGAAGAAGTTGACGACACCCTCAGCACTCACCCCAATGTGAAAGCCAGAAAGATCGCCCTAAACAAGCTTTCTGAAAACTATAAAAACGAAGAAAGAATTGAATATCTAACAAATGAAAACGATTTTGAAAAATATAGAGATTTGGCTCGTTTCGAACTGATCCACTACTTTATGTTAGACAGAAATTATGTTAATGCAATATACAATGCGTGGATAATGTTAGAGAAATACCCCGAAAATCCATACCTGCATACCACCATTGCCACATCACTTTATAGTTTGGCAAAGTACAAAAATAACGGTTATGCCAGCGATGTTATTCCCAATTATATAAATCAAGATGGTGAACTTCAGCCGGTTACATATTTATTGCAAAGATTAAATCGCACAGAAGCAAGTGTTATAGCTTTAAGGTTTTTGTGGGATTTAAGAATCAAATATCCAGAAGATAGTCAAGTAGAATTGCAAATTTCCGACCTGATTTCTGAGTTTAAAATGCAGAATTTAACAGAATCTGACTTCGACTTGAATAATTCAAAAAGCAAGTTGAGAAGCGAAGTGGCTTATCTTAAAGGCTATTTTGCAAATATGGAACGAAAAGAAGAGTTTTGGAACTTGTATAATAAGATCAATGCAAAAGTTGAAGATTATTCGGCACGGAACAGGAAGAAGAAAAAACATGAGGGTTTTGTAAAAGGAAATATTGCAAGCTATAATCCCTATTTTTCCAAAATTGAAGACAAAAAAAGTAGGGCATCTACATTGCTGAAATCCAATAAGACAGAGGAGAAGCTTGGAGCTAAAATAATTAAAATGTCGGAGAAAAATGGACTAAATAATCAAATTTTTACATCTCACTACTTTCATAAAAATGAAACTAATTATTATAACGATTATTCTCTTCTAAGTGATTGGGTTAACGAGTTTTATGTGCTAAATGCAAGGTTTGATATAATACCATATCAAAATAGATTTATGGATGAGTTTTTAAGTCAAAATCCTACACAATATATCTATTTAACGGGAGTAATTGAGTATAAAACCAAATATCGGGAAAAAGTAAATGGAATGTATTTGTTAAATCTGCCACTATTTGTTGTAAAGAGGTTTTTCTACAACGATATAGTGTTTCATCAAGGTCTCTTGGTCAATATTGAAAATGGAAAAATAGAGCATTCATTAATAGATTATTATAATTCTAAAGCCAGTGAAACAATGCTTAATAACTTGACTTATAAATCGTTGTATAAAATAAAAAACTTGTCGCGATGAAGATAAAACAACTATATTTATGGCTTTTAATCTTGGTTTTTACACTATTTGCAAATATTTCAAAGGCTCAAAATGCAGGTTTTGCTGGTAAATATTGTATCTTGAAATACAATGCCATTGTAAATTATTACAAACCGATTTTTTCAGACTTAAAAGCTGAAAATTCCGTTCCTATGCGTAATTACATTGGATCAGAATTTATAGTAAGCGACAATAAAACAGTGGGAATTTACTATAAAAATGCCAATACAAATTTTACTGTTGAGAATAACATAGGCGATGTGAACTCATGGGGGATAGGTCTTTCCTATTCATTTTATGATAATAATTCAGCACCAATTGGTTTCTTTTATAGCATAATGTTGGATTATAATTTTTATGATTATGAAATTAGGTACAACGATTGGCTTGGTTTTAGTTATCTATATATCGATGATTTTCAGGCCGTTTCATTTGGTTTACAAGCAGGATTATCAGGAGTTGTTTTCAATAATTTTGTATATAGTTTTGGCGTTCAGTATGGATTTCAGTTGCCTTATCCCATTTTTGGTAGCGAAGATTTAATAAAAGACAATGCCTTGAAGCGTACAGCTTTTAACAATGCATGGGGCGTACATTTGGGAATTGGACTTTTACTTTTTTAGTGAAATTGTTGGAGTATAATGATGAAAAAAGATTTTAATTGCTAATAAATTTCTCTATTTTCGATAAGTGAAGTTTTTTTATTTATCTTTGCTAAAATTTGTTGAATAAAATGAAAGATTCTGAGCCTCCGAACCCTCATTGGTTACTAAGTTATTTACTCAGCGATTCTTATATTAATTTTATTGCCCTATGACCCTTCTGTTAACATATTTGGGATTAGCCCTAATTATCTCTTTTTTGTGTTCAATAGTTGAATCAGTCTTGCTTTCTGCACCCTATTCATTTTTAAATATGAAAGAGGAATCGGGACACAAGGCTTCAGCACAATTAAAAGATTATAAGATTAATATTGATAAGCCACTTTCGGCAATATTATCTCTAAATACAATTGCTCACACCGTTGGTGCAGCCGGTGTTGGACATCAAGTAACTCATGCTTTTGGCTCAGCATATTTTGGTTGGGTATCGGCAGCATTAACCTTTTTAATCCTTGTTTTTACAGAAATTATACCCAAAACCATAGGTGCAAACTATTGGCGAAAAATGATAGGTTTTACCGCTGGAACCATAAAATTGATGATTGTTGTAATGTATCCCATTGTGATTGTTTCCAGCTGGCTATCCAAATTGCTTACTAAAAAATCCAAACAAGGAGAAAATATTTCTATAACAGAGGACGAAATTAGAGTGATGATTAAAATGGCTCAAAACGAGGGTGTTCTCGATTCAGAAGAGAGTGCTTTGCACAATCAGCTGTTTAATTTCAATGATAAAAAAGCACACCATCTTATGACGCATCGTACTGATGTTGAATGGATTAACATAAGTATGACTTTTGAAGAAATTTCAGATATGCTCAAAACAAGTCAACACTCTATTTTTCCAGTTTGTGAAGGTACTTTGGATAATACTCTTGGAATTTTAAGAAATAAAGACTTTTTTGAACTCTATAATGATGAAAGTCTTGAAGATGATAAAAAAGATTTAAAAGGAATTTTAGATGAGGTTATCTACATTCCTGAAACTCTAACTTCGTTGAAAGTTCTCAGTATTTTTAAAGAGCAAAAGCACTATTTTGGAATTGTTTTGGACGAATATGGTAACTCCATTGGTGTTATTACGCTTCACGATTTGGCAGAAGATATTTTGGGCGATTTGCCCGTTGATGGCGAAGAAGACGACCCCGACATTGTGGAGCGACCTGATAACTCATTCTTTGTGGACGGATTAACGCCAATTACAGATTTTAATGACAAGATAGATTTTGAGTTAATTCCCGAAGAATCTGAATTTGCTACCGTTTCAGGCTTCTTTACCAATACTCTCAATGCTTTACCCAAAGTGGGTGATGAGTTGGTTTATGAGAGCTACAGATTTGAAGTTGTGGAGATGGAAGGCAACAGAATTGAGAAGTTTATTATTACCAAATTGGAAGAGGAACAAGGCGATGTAGAAGAATAGATTTTTTAGCTTTTCCAAATTCATTGGTTAGCCAAACAGTCGTAGCACTGACCCAACTATTCGACAGACCACACTTTCAACTTTATAAGCTTTCCCCTTTTTTCTTAAAAATCATAATTCACCATTAACAATTTACCAATAATCATCAAAATTAATCGCCACTGTTCATTGTCTTTCTCCGTGATTTAAAAAACTTGCAAGGTGCTACGACAGCGACTGATTTTCTCTTGAGGCTATTTCAAGTACCTCTTCAAATTCCTCCGGAGTGAGGTCGTTAAAGAAGAAGTTTACTGGATTTACTTTCACATTGTTTTTGATTACTTCATAGTGCAAGTGGGGTGAAACCGAGAGCCCGGTATTTCCAACATATCCAATCAATTCGCCACGTTTCACTTTTTGACCTGCACGAACTGCCGATTTTGAAAGATGTGCATATAGCGACTGGTAGCCATATCCATGATTGATTTGAACAGCAATTCCGTAACCACTCATTGTACCCGATTTTGCAACAACGCCATCACCACTGGCATAAACAGGAGTATTTCTCGGTGAAGTGATGTCAATTCCGGTGTGCATTCTTCTTACTTTTAAAATGGGGTGAAAACGCATTCCAAATCCTGAAATAATTTTGTTTTTTCCATTTCTTATGGGGATAATGGCTGGAATTGATGCCAACATTTTGTTTTTATTTCGAGTCAATTCCACAATTTCGTCAAGAGACTTAGTTTGGACATAGATTCTACTTGCAGTTTTGTCCAATTTCATGTTAATCTCTTCTAAAAGTTCAGAATAATTCAAATCTTTATATTGATTATAATAATCGGCACCACCTATTCCCGCTTCTCTAACGGCAGATGGTATTGGTTCTGCCTCGAAAATGGCTCTATAAACTTGGTCATCACGGTTTTGTATTTCATTCAAAGCCAAACCCATTTTGTCCAAACGATGATTTATCATAGATAATTGCAATTCATATTGCTCCATTTCTCTTTTGTATCGTTTCTCTTTAGGAGAGTCGAAAAAGAAGTATGCAAAAAATATAACTACGGTAGAAAAAGCTACACCAGTAGCTAAGTAGCCCAATATTTTATAAATGTAATCTTTTATGCTTAATTTTTTCTCTTCAAAACTTAAAGAGATGGGGTTAAAATGATATTTTCTTTTAGCCATTTGTGTTTTTGTTGTTCACTATATAAAAACAAATGTATGTTTTTTGATTATACGAACTACATTATGAGAAACTAAAATTTGTTAAGTTGTTTTTAAAGTGCTTGATAATAAGCTTGTTGTGTTTTGATGTTATTTTGCTAATCAAATGTTAATAGATGTTCAGATTTCAATTTATTGCAAATTTAAAAGGATTTAGTTTGAGTAAAACTGTGGAAAGTTTAGTGATTTTGTCCAAAATGTTTTTTCCGATAGATATCGGGATTATTCATTGTAACAAATAGTACTACAAAAAAGTGAGTCAAAATTTGACTCACTTTTTTCAATTGCTTTTATATGATTTTAGTATCCAAAAATTTCTTCGCTACTAAGTTTTTTTACTTTACCATATTTTTCCAGAAGTTTGATATCTATTTCGTCTTCATTACCAAGAATTAGATATGTTTTTGTTCTGTTTTTCACATAAGAGTTGTTGAAGTTTTTCACATCTTCTATGCTGAGGCTGGGTACTTTATTATAGATATCTTTTCTAATATCATAATTAAGTCCTCTTCTTTGTGCAGCTAAGTAGTTCCATATTATACTCATTTTTGTAACCCTATTGGTTTCAATACCAGTTATTATGGATTCTTTTGCTAATTGGAATGAAGTTTCGCTAATTGGCATATCATCAAACAAATCATTAAAAGCATCGAATGCTTCGTTTACCTTGTCGTTTTGCGTTGCAATAAAGGAGTTTATCATATGGTGTTCGTCGCCTTTGCGTGGTGTTGTAAAGTTTGACTGTGCTGTGTATGCCAAACCTCTTTTTTCGCGAAGCTCTTGGAACACTATGGCGTTCATACTTCCGCCAAAATATGAGTTATAGAGAGTAACTATGGGTATAATTGATTTGTCATATTTTATACTTCTAACTATTGTTTGCAAATAGGCTTGTTTTGCATCGTAGTTGGCAAAAAACACTTGATTTTTGTTGGTTTCTAATGGTGTAAATTTAGCGGACTCGGCAGGTTTTTTAAGTTTTTTTGGAGCTTTGTGAAGTTTTTCAATTTTTGCTTTTACTGCGTTGGGATTTTCTGGACTGTAGCAAAGAATAGTGTGTTCGTATGTGTTAATATCCTTGATTATTTCAATCAATTCTTCTGCTTTAATATTTCTCAACTCTTCTTCGCTAAGCATATATTTATATGGACTGTTTTCGCCATATGTTCCGTAGCTTACCAATGCGCTGAAGTTGCTTCTTTGGTTAGCTTTGCTGTCGTTTCTCGATTTTAAAATGTCGTCAATTAAATTTTCTAGTGCTTTGGGGTCGGCTTTGGGGTCGCTCAATAAATTTTCCACAAGTGTTATAGCTTTTTCCATATTTTCGCTCAATCCGCTAATTGAAACCCAAACTTCATCATTGCCAGCCGAAACACTAAAATTACAAGCAAGTTTGTACATCTCTTGATTAAATTCTTCAACACTCATTTTTGACGTTCCAAGATAGGGTAGATATTCTATAGCTAAATCAAGTTTTTTATTGCTGTAGTTCCCAAATTTGAATAAATAATAAAGATTAAAAGTGTTGTTCTCTTTATTTTGTGTGTATAGGATTTCAATTTTATTTTTCATTTTAATTCTTGTGATATCCTTTTTGTAATTAACGAAAACAGGCTTTAGGGGTTCAACTTTATTAGATTTTATTTTCTTCATAAAATCAGACTCAGAATCGCGGTTAATGTGAATGGGAGTAATGGCAGGTTTGTTTACTTTTACTATGTTGTCGTCTTTTTGCTGACGTTTGTAAACAATAACATAGTTGTTGTCTTTGATGTTTTTGTTGACAAAACTAACCAATTCTTGTTTTGTGATTTTCGAAATTTCGTCAATATAATTCACAGATTTTTCCCATGGAATATTATTCATAAAAGATCTGGCAATTGCCATTGCTCGTCCCTGATTAGACTCAAATCTTTTCAGCTCTTGCAGTTTTAGGTTGTTGATGGCTGCTTCTAACATCCAGTCGGGAAAATCGCCATTTTTAAGCTTATCAATTTGTTCTAAAAGTATCTCTTTGACCTCGTCTAAACTTTGATTGTTTTTGGGAGTTCCGGCTATTACCAACGATGAATAATCGCCAAGTACGTATGGAAAAGCTGAAGAGCCCATGGTTAATTGCTGTTGATTTACATTCAGGTCTATCAAACCAGCTTTGCCGTTGTAGAGCATCATCGAAATTAAATTCACCATTGTAGCATCGTGGGAGTTGGCACCATCAAAACGCCAAGCCAAACGAACGTTTTCAGCTTCAAGCCCAAGCACATCCTTTTTAACTACAGAGGTGATTGGCTTTTCGGCTTCGAATTTAAATTCTTGAAGTGGTTTTTTCTTTAATTTTCCCAAAGTATTGTCGATAATAACGATGGCTTCATCAGGGTTAAAATCGCCCGAAAGCACTACTGCCATATTGTTTGGAATATAATACTTGTCGAAAAACTCTCTAATATTTTTCATGGAAGGATTTTTCAGATGTTCAGTTTCTCCAAGTGTAGTTTGTGTTCCATAAGGGTGATTGGGGTATAATCCTTGAAACATTGCTTCGAAGGCTTTTCTGCCGTCGTTTGTCAGCGACATGTTTTTCTCTTCATAAACAGTTTCCAATTCTGTGTGGAAAAGTCTTAATACTGGATTTTCAAAGCGATCGGCTTGAATTATAGCCCAATTCTCAAGTTGATTTGAAGGAATATTTTCAATGTAAATGGTGTAGTCGTTGGCAGTTCCTGCGTTGGTTCCTTGCGAACCAATGGTTTTCATTAGTTTGTCGTACTCATTGGGAATGGCAAGTTTTGAAGCTTCGTAGGAGAGGCTGTCAATAACTGCATAAATTTCGGCTCTTTTGTCGTCATCTTTCTCTTGTCGATAAATTTCAAATTGTTGTTCAATGGCATCAATCAAAATTTTTTCTTCTTTCCAGTTAAGGGTTCCAAAGTTAGGAGTTCCTTTAAACATCATATGCTCAAAGTAGTGAGCAAGTCCAGTTGTTTCGCTGGGATCGTGTTTGCTTCCCACTTTAACAGCTATATAAGTTTGAATTCTAGGAACATCTTTATAAACTGTCAAATAGACTTGTAATCCATTGTCTAAGGTGTAGATTCTGGCATTAAGGGGGTCGTTTTCAACTGTGGAGTATTTATACTCTTTTTGTGCTATGGCACTAATTGCTGTGGTAAATAGCAATAGCACAAACAGACTGATTTTTGTAAAATGTTTTTTCATATTTTCAGTTTTTTATTTCTAAGTATTAGTATTTATTGATTTTTTCTTTTTTCTTGATATATCAGCACTGGTAGATTGGTTTTATATACAAGTTTACGAGTTTTGTTCTTTCCAAAAAGTCCTTGAAACAAGCTTTTATTTTCTCTCAAAATGGCTATTCTATCGGCATCTGTGCTATTTGCATAGTCGTCTAATCCTTGAACAGTATCATCAGATTCTATTATTTTGTAAATAATGTTTTTATATTCGATTTTTGTCTCAATTTCGTTTTTCAATCCCTGCATTGTCAGTTGTTCTCTGTAATTATTGTTTTCAGTGATATGAACAATATGTATTTTAGACTCAACTTTTGACGCAGTTTTAATAATATCAGCTATATTGTCAATATCTTGATGGTGATAATTTGTGGCATAAATAATGTTTTTGGGGTCGTTGAAGGGTGCTTCGTTGGGTATTATGCACACCGGACAATTTGTTTCGTTGATGATATCTTCGTGTTTTTGCGAAATATCTCTATAATTATAATCAGCCTGACTTTTGTCGCTAAGCATTACCATAACAACTTCAGGGTCTTGTAGTTGCTCGGAAATAACGTCAAAAACAAAACCTGTTTTGACGCTCATAAATATTTCTGGAAGTTGCTCAATATTTTTGTGAAGTTCTTCCATTATTTTTTGAAAGTTTTCTTGTGCTTTTCCCACTTTGTCATTTAGAACATTTGGGGGCAGAAATATTGGATTAGCCTCGTTTATGACGAAGTTAACTCCATATTCAAAACTATCTATAACGTGAATGATTTCCACAGCAACATCCATCCTTTGAGCCAACTTTACGCTCGCTTTTATAAGTCTGTAAGATTTGTCGCTAAAATCTATGGGTGCAATAACTCGTTTCATAACTTTGTCTCTTATTTGAAACAAATTTAAGCAATTTATTTGCTTTACAATATAAAAAGAGAGAATATTTAACGAGATTTCTGCAAAAAAATGAATTTAGTGAGCCTCTTATACCAATTGTAATAATTAAATAGTCCAAACTGTTCTATATATTTAAACAATCGGTATTATTGGATATAAAGTTATGTAATGCTATGATTTGTATTAAAGTTCTATTTCAGTTTTAGCTTTTCTTTGCGTCAGAAATAGCCCGAAAATTGCAATTGCCATACCTGATAATTTTACTATTGTAAACTTTTCGTCTAATACAAAATAGGCTGTAATTGCGGTAAAAATTGGAATTAGATTTGAAAAAACATTGGATTTTGCCACTCCAAATTCTCTAATAGTAATTGTGAAAAACATAAATGCCAATGATGAGCCAAACACTGCCAGCATGAGCAATGATGACCATAATTCGTAGTTGAGTTTTGTGTTCCAAACATAGGAAGTGTCGATAAAAATCCATAGGAATGAGAACATGAAAAAGCCTATTAGGTTTTGAACTAATATAATTTGTACGGGGTGATAAATTGGACTTATTTTTCGCAACATTGTGCTATATCCCACAGCCGAAAAAACTGCCAACATTAGTAGTGATATTCCTATAAATGAGACCTTTATTTGAAATTGATTGTTGAAAAGCATTAAGAGTACGCCCATAAAAGAGATGGCAATTCCGGCAATATTTAGTCTGCTCAGTTTTTCCTTGAAAAAATAAACCCCCATAATGGCTGTGAAAATTGGTATGGTGGAAATAACGACTGCTGTGATGGAAGCATCAACTAAAAGGAGTCCAAAACTTTCGCCAATAAAGTATAGAAATGGCTCGAAAAGTGCCAATATTAAAAACCATTTTATGTGTTTTAAAGGATTTTTAAATGCTGATTTGAAAAATAAAAGCATCATCAAACCCATTATTATAGATGAAATTAAAAGTCGGATTGTTATTGTAACAATGGGGTCGTAGTATTTAAAAACCACTTTGGACCAAACGAAAGTCATGCCCCAAAATAGCATTGCAAAAACTGCAAGGGTGTATGTTAATGGTTTAGGTAATTTCGTCATTTTACGGTTTTAAATATTTTGTAATACTTAGTGATGATATGGTTCACCTTTTAATATTGTCATGGCTCTATATATTTGTTCTAAAAAGAAAACTTGAACCATTTGATGAGAAAATGTCATTTTGGAAAGTGAGATTTTTCCATTTGCGGTAGCATAAACATCTTTTGAGAATCCATATGGTCCACCGCTTATAAATACTATTTTTTTTAAGCTGGCATTCATCTGTTTTTGAATAAAGGTCGCAAATTGGGGCGAGGTGTATGTTTTGCCGTTTTCGTCGAGAAGAATTACATAGTCGCCAGGTCGAATAGATTTTAATATTTTCTCACCTTCTTTCTGTTTTTGTTGTTCCACCGACAGGGATTTTGTGTTTTTTAAAGCATCAATTATCTCATACTTGAATTTAATATAATGGGGGATTTTTTGTGCATATTTTTCACAAGCATCAACAAAAAAAGCATCGTCAGGTCGAGCAAAAGCTCTGTAAATTATCTCCATTTTAAAATTGAATTAATTCGTTATACAGCTCTATGGCGAAGGAATCGGTGGTGGAAGATAAAAACTCCACTATTGCTCTTTGGTACTGACTTTTGTCGGAAATATCGTAAACAATGGCGTTGTTGTACTGATTTTTTGATTTTTGTTCCACATCAAAATTGGAGTATTTTATGAGCCATTTCTGAAAGTTAGAAATTAGTTTTGGGAATATTTTCGATTTTTCGTCCATAGAAGATTTTAAGTTTTCAAAATCAATACTTGCAAGAGTTTGAAAAAGAGTATTGAGCATTAAATCGCTGTATTTCTTGTAGTTAGCTAATCGTGGGTGAAGATAAATATGTTTGTAATTGAATTTTTTAATTGCATTAATGGCTTTAAAATGTTTTTCGGAAAATCCAATGCCATTTTCGGGGGTGCTAACATTGCAGAGGTCAATAATAAAGCTGTGAATTATGGAAGTGTTGTTGGCGTTGCTAATGGTTTTTACATTTATCTCATTTAGAATGTCGTTTAATTCTTCTATTTGACTGTTATTCAGTATTTTAAGCTGCAATGCATCTTCAATATCTCTTCCTAAATATGAGATTTTGTCGGCAATTTTCACCACAGCACCCTCCCAAGTGTAGGGCGGATATTGGTTTGGGTGTTTAATTTCTTTCAGGTCAATGGCTTCGTTTCGCGGAAAAATATTATTTTCGTCCACTTCTCCGCAGTGCGAAATAAGTCCATCTCTAACGGCATAGCTCAAATTTAGGTTGTGATATTGCCCCTCTTGATTTTGTAGGATTTCAATATTATCGGCAAAATCTAAGCTGTTTTTTTCGTGCCAAAATCTTCCGTTATAGTTGTTTTTTGCTATTAAATTAAGAGTTTTTTCGCCGTCGTGTCCAAAGGGAGCGTGTCCAATATCGTGCCCAATGGCAATGGCAAGACCGAGTTCGTAGTTTAGTCCCAGCTCTTTACAAATGGTGTAACTGACAGAGGCAACGTGATTTACATGTTCAATTCGGGTGCAAATATTGTCGTTGGCTGTGGCATGAAAAACTTGAGTTTTATGTTTCAACCTGCTGTATGCTTTGCTGTGCAAAAGTCTGTTGTAATCTCGCCAAAACTCAGATCTGATGTCAGATTTTTTACTGTCGATGGGGTTCAGTCTTTCTATGGATTTTTCCCATTTCTCGTTTCCCGGGATAGATGCTTGTTGAGAGAATTTCTTCATGATTTACTTGTATCTAATGGCCTTAACGGCTGATATTCTGCCTGTAACAATATGAATTGGAACAAGCATAATAAGGCTTATTAAAATGATGCTTATTGTGTTAATAGATAAAAAATGAATTGCAGAAAGTTCGATGGGAACGTGGTCTATGTAGTAGTTTTCAGCATCAAGTTTTAGTAGTTTAAAACGATTTTGTAGAGTGGCAATGCTAATAGTGGCAATGTTTCCCCATAGCATTCCCCAAAGAAAAATTTTGAGATTTATTGTTAAAAACACCTTCTTGATTAGGTTGTTATTTGAGCCCAAAGATTTTAATAAACCAATGGTGGATGTTTGTTCCAATATAAATATTAATAGGGTGGTAATGAGGGTGATAATGCTAATAATTGATATAATTGTGATTAGCACAACTACGTTGACATCAAATAGATTAATCCAGTCGAAAATTTCTGGATTCAATTCTTTAATTGTTTGAGCGTGAAGGTCGTATGGGATTATTTGATTTACTTCATATGCACTTGCATCTAATTTTTCAAACTTTTCAATATTTATTTCCAAACCACTAAATTGGTCGCTATCCCAGTTATTGAGTCTGTTTATGTGGTTTATGTTTACAAAAAGATATTTGTCATCAAAATTTCCCAATCCGGTATTGTAAATGCCCACAGTTTGAAACACTCTAACCCTTGGTGGGTCTTGGATGAAATAGACTTGAATTTTGTCGTCAAGACCAATATTTAGTTTTTTAGCAATACTTTCGGATATAAGAATTTCAGTATCATTTTTATCAATTTTTATGTCTAAAGCTCTGCCATTTACTATGTATTTGTCCATGAAACTCCAGTCGTATTCGCCGTCAACGCCTTTCATCACCACACCTTCAATTTGGTCTTTAAATTTCAAAATTCCAGCTTTTAGGCTAAATTTTTGAACATGATTAATATTGGGAATTTGTGTAATTTCGTCAATTGTATTTTGGTCAATTCTGATGGGCGAAGCTTCGTAAGAGTTGTTCAGATCGAAGTTTAGAACTTGAATGTGAGAGCCAAAACCGCTAACTTTTTCGCCAATAACACTTTGATAGCCTTTCACCACTGCCAGCGAAATTAGCATTGTTGCAATGCTGATGCTTACAGCCACAATGGACAAAATATAGATGGGGCGAGAGAAGCGTTTTTTGCCCCCTTTTATAAGTTTGTTTGCAATAAATAGATAGGTGTTTTTCATGCACTTTTAAAGTTGAATATCGAAGCCGATTCTAAACAATGGGTTTGTGTAAACAGAGTATGGGCTTTGGTTAAAATTCCAAAGAACGCTCAGGTGCATGGACGAAAATTCGCCTACCATCTGTCTGTATCCAATTCCTGCAAGAGGATTTCCTTCCCAAATTCTTTCTCTGTCGCTTATAGTTCCGCCTATGGCGTTGAATTTTTCGTAGTTTAAAATTTCAAGTTCGGCATGTGCGAAAAAGTTTTTCAGATAGTGAACATAATATCTAGCAAAGACGCGTCCGCCATACATACTGGCATTAATATGTGGGTTATATCTTTTGTCGTTATAATATTGATAAGTTCCACCAAGTCCAATGGCAAAATGATCTGTAATTCTGTATCCAATAATAGGAGAGAGGTCGATGTTTGTGATAGTTCCAAACTGCAATCCCAATCCACCCCCAGTAAACCATGGTCGTTCAACATTAAATACTTTTGGCTCATTATTGGGCTTTTGTGCTTGTGAAAAGCCAAAAGATACATTAATTAATATAAGTAGAGAAATAATTTTTTTCAAAGCTATATGATTTTAATTTTCAAAAATACATTATATTTCTTTTATAATTGTCTTTTGTGCTTTAATTCTATTGGATTTCGTGTTTTTTAAGAAATTCAATAATTTGTTTTGAATAAAGTTTAAATTTTTTCATCTTGATTATCAGCGATATAGCATTTTTCTTCAAAAAAAGATGCTCAAATATTTGGTATGTAATAAAATTTTTGTACTTTTGCATTCCCATTTGAACAAATAATTTGTTTTTATGGTTTTAAAGAAAACGTTCTTTAAATACTTAGGAGACGACATAGCGTATAATTTATAATCACGATCAATTCCGATTATATAAAAAAGGATAAATACGAGCCATACAGCATTAAACTTTAAATAGTTGAAAAATATTACAACGGAGAGTTTGATCCTGGCTCAGGATGAACGCTAGCGGCAGGCTTAATACATGCAAGTTGAACGAGATTTACT
>JAAYKF010000193.1 GCA_012522535.1 Bacteroidales bacterium | reverse complement strand
TTTGCTGTACCCACAATATTAGTATAAATAAACTCCATAGGTCCTGTAATGGAGCGGTCCACATGCGATTCGGCAGCTAAGTGAATAACGGCATCAAATTGATGTTTTTCAAATATCTCTGTTATAAATTTTTCATCAACAATATCGCCTTTTATAAAGCTGTAATTATCTTTATTTTCAACATCACTTAGGTTGAAAAGATTTCCAGCATAGGTAAGTTTATCGAGATTAAATATGTGATATTCAGGATATTTATTTACAAAAAGTCTAACAAGGTGCGAACCAATAAAACCAGCTCCTCCGGTAATTAAAATCTTCTTCATATTATTCATTATTTTTATTTATATTTTTCTCCCAATTCCATGCTGACAATAGCATTTCGTCTAATGACAATTTTGCTTTCCATTTCAATTTTTCGTTTGCCAAAGTGGTATTTGCCCATACTTTTTCTATATCGCCTTCGCGTCGAGGAGCAAATTCGTATGGTAATTTTTGATTGCTCACTTTTTCGAAAGAGTTTATTATTTCTAAAACAGAAAATCCATTGCCTGTGCCAATATTAAATGTCTCAATATTCTCTTCGTTTTTCTGTTCTGCAATTCTTCGCATTGCTGCCAAATGTGCCTGTGCCAAGTCCACAACGTGGATGTAATCTCTTATGCAGGTGCCATCGGGTGTGGAATAGTCGTTGCCAAAAACGCTAAGTTTTTCGCGTTTGCCAATGGCAGTTTGTGTGATGTAAGGAATTAAATTTTGTGGTACGCCAATGGGAAGTTCTCCAATTTTTGCCGATGGATGTGCCCCAATAGGGTTGAAATATCTTAACAAAATTGCATTGAAATTTGGGTTGGACAAGCAGTAGTCTGTAATTATTTCTTCGGCAATTTGCTTTGTGTTTCCGTAGGGTGATAGTGCCTTTTGAATGGCTGCATTTTCGGTAACAGGAAGCTCTTCGGGCTGACCATAAACAGTGCAAGATGATGAAAAAACCAAAAATTGAGTTTTATATTTTTCCATCTCATTCATCAAATTTATCAATGAAAAAATATTGTTGTGATAATATTTTAAAGGCTCTTTCACCGATTCGCCAACGGCTTTGAAGGCTGCAAAATGTATTACACCGTCAAATCCGCCGTGTTTCTGAAAAAGTTCGGCAGTGGCAGTAGGGCAGCTTAGGTCTGTTTTTTCAAAATGGACTTTCTTAGCTGTAATTTCCTCTATTTTGTCCACAACTTCAGCATTTGAATTGCTCAAATTGTCGGCTATAACAACTTCAAAATTCTCGTTGAGTAGCTCCACAACTGTGTGTGAACCAATATATCCAGTGCCACCTGTTACTAAAATTTTCATCTTTTATTTTTAAAATCTAAGCCCATGTTCAGACAAATATCGGTTTAAATATTTTAAATCATCTCTTTAGAAGCTTAAATATTCTAAACTTTTTATTTTGTTTCTGAATATACCTTTTACATCAAAGAATACTGCTTTGTCTTTACTAATGGATTTAAAATAGTTTTCGTCTAAATCGTAATATTCTTTGTGATTAACTGCCAAAACAATGGCGTCATAGTTGTTACCAATGTTTTGAGTTATTTCAATGCCATACTCTTCTTTAAACTCTTTTGGACATGCATATGGGTCAACAATGTCAACAGTTACGCCATAAGATTTAAACTCCTTAATTGTATCTGTAATTCTTGAATTTCGGATGTCGCTAACATTCTCTTTAAAAGTTGCTCCCATAATTAGGACTTTTGTGTCGAGTATGTTTTTGTTTTGTGCGGTCATCTTTTTCACCACTTGCTTGGCAAGATAATAGCCCATGGTGTCGTTTACAAAACGTCCAGCTTTAATAATTTGTGGGTGGTATCTATACTCTTGGGCTTTAAAGGCTAAGTAGTAGGGGTCAACGCCAATGCAGTGTCCGCCAACAAGTCCGGGTTTAAAATTTAAGAAATTCCATTTCGTGCCAGCAGCTTCCAAAACGTCGTAGGTGTTTATGCCCATTCTATTAAATATGATAGAAAGTTCGTTTATAAGGGCAATATTCACGTCTCTTTGAGTGTTTTCTATAACCTTTGCAGCTTCGGCAACTTTTATTGTAGGAGCTTTGTGAACGCCTGCTTCAACTACTATTTCGTAGGTTTTAGCTATGTTTTCTAAAGCCTCTTCGCAACAGCCTGCAACTATTTTTACTACAGATTTTAGAGTGTGCTCTTTGTCACCCGGATTGATACGTTCGGGAGAGTAGCCCACAAAGAAATCTTCTTTATATTTCAATCCAGAAGCCTCTTCCAATACAGGAATGCAATCATCTTCGGTACAGCCAGGATAAACGGTTGATTCAAATACAACATAATCACCTTTTTTTAGCACGCTACCCACAGTTCGCGAGGCTGCCAAAAGTGGACTAATGTCGGGCATATTATACTTGTCGATGGGCGTTGGTACAGCCACAACATGAAATGTAGCCTCTTTTAAATCTTCAGCTTCGCTGGTGAAAAATATATCACAGCCATCAAAATCTTCAGGAGCAAGTTCCTCACTGGGGTCGATGCGATTTCTCATCTTTTCAACTCTGTCAGCTTTTATATCGAAGCCTATAACCTGAATATTTCTTGCAAACTCTAATGCTATGGGCAAGCCAACATAACCAAGTCCAACAACAGACAATTTTGTCTCCTTATTAATCAATCTTTCGTATATGTTCATATTCTACTTTTTTAAAAATGGGTGATAATCACCTAGTTTATCTTCAATTTTTGCATTTCTAATACTTTGTGCTACTCTAATGGAGGGGTAAGCCTCTTTTAGTTCAAATCCTTTTCCATCTAATATGTTCTGGTAGGTTTGTGTGTGCAAATCGGTGAAACCACCGCTAAACTCAATCTCCTCATTATCAACCGTTATGGAGCGATATGTGGTTTGACCTTTCTCTCTCAATTCGCTGGGAATGAAGTTGTAGTCGATGCTCAAAAACCATCTAACTCTGGCATTTTCTAGCTCTATATAACCGGCAGCCTTATTAGCTTCGTGGCAATGTACTACGCTACTTTTCACATCTCCAAAGATGTAAATCAGCATATCAAAAAAATGGATTCCAATATTGGTGGCTATCCCGCCCGATTTCATCATATCGCCCTTCCACGAGAAGTGATACCAATTTCCACGTCCAGTGATATATGTTAAGTCAATATCGTAAACTTTATCTTTTGCTTTTGCCATTTTCTCTTTCAGAGCAATAATTGCGGGGTGCAAACGGAGTTGCAGAATATTGTAAATTTTCTTGCCAGTCTCTTTTTCCACCTCTGCCAAAGCGTCTATATTCCATGGGTTTAGAACCATGGGCTTTTCGCAAATTGCGTGGGCCTGATTTCTAAGAGCCAAACGGATATGTGCATCGTGCAAATAGTTGGGTGAGCAGATGCTCACATAGTCAACCTTTTTACCTTCGTCGCTTCTCGAAAGTTTATACAGATGTCTGTCAAATCTTTCCGATTCTAAGAAAAAATCGGCATGCGGAAAATAGGAGTCTATTATTCCAACGCTATCATTGGGGTCGAAGGCGGCCACAAGCACATTGCCAGTCTCTTTTATGGCTTTCATATGTCGTGGAGCTATATACCCAGCAGCACCAATTAGTGCAAAATTAAAAGGTCTGTTCATTTTATATTTTTCTTACTTTATTATCTTCTAAAATATATTTTTCGCCACTTTCGGGACAAATTGCTTCTCCGTTTTTATCAAATTCGAGTCTATGACCATATTCGCTCATCCAACCTATTTGACGACTAGGATTGCCAACCACAAGTGCGTATGGTTCAACTGTTTTAGTTACCACAGCTCCAGCTCCAATAAAGGCATATTCGCCAATGTCGTGCCCGCAAACTATGGTCGCATTGGCTCCAATTGTGGCTCCTTTGCCAACGTGAGTTTTTTCGTACTGCGAACGGCGATTTACCGCACTCCGCGGATTTGTAATATTTGTAAAAACCATGGAAGGTCCCAAAAAAACATCATCATCGCAACTTACGCCTGTGTATATGGAAACATTGTTTTGAACTTTTACGTTTTTTCCCAAAACCACTTCTGGCGAAATAACCACATTTTGACCAATATTACAGCCATCGCCAATGGTGCTATTGGACATTATATGCGAAAAATGCCAAATTTTCACACCTTCGCCAATATGACAATTTTCGTCTATTACGGCAGTTTCGTGAGCGAAATATTTCTTTTCTGACATCTTAAACTTAGTTTTGATTTAAAAATTCTAATAGACTTGAGGTGATATGTTTCAGTTGTTCATCATCCAATTCGGTATGCATGGGCAATGAAATTACATTTTTTGACAAAAATTCTGAAACAGGGAAGTCGCCATCTTTGTAGCGAGGGTCGATGTATGCTTTTTGTTGATGCAAAGGAACTGGGTAATAAATCATTACTGGAATTCCTCTGTCATTCATAAACTTAATTAATTCCTCACGATTCATATCTTCAATCACAAGTGTGTATTGATGAAAAACATGAGTTGTGTTTTTTGCTATAATCGGGGTTTTAATCCTTGGATGATTGGCAAAGGCACTATTATAATACTTCGCTGCACTTTGTCGTGCCTCGATATATGAATCTAAATTTTTTAGTTTTATATTCAAAACTGCTGCTTGTATGCTGTCTAATCGAGAATTTACACCCACCATATCGTGATAATATCTAACAAACATTCCGTGATTTACAATACCACGCATTTTCTGTGCCAAACTATCGTCATTGGTGAAAATTGCACCTCCATCACCAAAACAACCTAAGTTTTTCGAAGGGAAAAACGATGTACATCCAATATGTCCGATGGTTCCACTTTTTTGTTTTTTGCCATTGCTAAAAGTAAAATCGGAGCCAATGGCTTGACAATTATCTTCTACAACAAAAATATTATTTTCTTCGGCAATCTGCATAATCGCCTCCATATCAGCTGTTTGTCCAAAAAGATGTACTGGTATAATAGCTTTTGTTTTGGATGTTATGGCGTTTTTAATCTCCTCTATGGAGATGTTAAAAGTGTCGGGGTCAACATCTACAAGCACGGGCGTAAGTTGCAAAAGAGCAATAACTTCGGCAGTAGCAATAAATGTAAAAGTTGTGGTTATAACCTCGTCGCCGGGTTGTAAATCCAAAGCCATAAGCGAAACTTGAAGTGCATCGGTGCCGTTGCCACAAGGGATTACATGTTTTACATCAAGATACTTTTCTAAATTTGCTTGAAATTCCTTAACAATAGGACCGTTTATGAAAGCTGCACTATTGATAACCTCTTCAATGGCTTTATCAACTTCGGGTTTTATCTTCTGGTATTGACTCTTTAGGTCAACCATCTCTATTTTCTTCATCTGAGTTTGTGAGTGTCAATTAATAATGTACAAAATTAGAATAAATTATTTGATTTTCACAAAGTTTTAAAATAGACTTATCAAGAATTAACAATTTAACAAATTGAAGAATGGCTTTTTTTAGGAAATAAATTAGTGTTTTATCTGATTGCAAATTTCCACAAAGTCAGCCACAGATAGCTGTTCAGGACGTTCTTTCAGATATTTATCTGGAAGTTTGCTTACATCAACATTCAAAGATTTTATGGAATTGCGAATTGTTTTACGCCTCTGATTGAAGGTAGCTTTTACCACATTTTTGAATAATCTTTCATCACAATCCAAGCTAAAATTTTCTTTTCGTATCAATCTGATAACCCCCGAATTTACCTTTGGTGGTGGCGAAAATACTCCCGGTGGAACGTCAAATAAATATTCAATATCGTAATGTGCTTGCAAAAGCACGCTCAAAATTCCGTAATCTTTATTCCCTGGCGGTGATGCCAAACGCTTTGCAACCTCTTTTTGAAACATGCCCACAACTTCGTCAACAATTTCTCTGTTGTCGTAAACTGCAAACATTATCTGGCTTGAAATATTGTATGGAAAATTACCTATTATGGCAATGTTTTCATCATAAAGCTCTGGTAAATTAAGTTTCAAAAAATCACCTTCGATGATATTTAATTCGGGATATTTCTCTTTTAAATATTCCACCGATTCGGTGTCGATTTCGCAAACAGAAAACTGAGGATGTTTTTGGATTAAATATTTGGTCAAAACGCCCATTCCGGGACCGATTTCAATAAGTGGTTTTTCGACATTCGTTAGCGAATTTACAATCTTTTGTGCTATGTTTTCATCCACTAAAAAATGTTGCCCAAGATGCTTTTTTGCCCTAACTTTTTCCATTATTATTCTAAATTATCTCCTCTCAAATTTCTAAATCTTTTTCTTGCCTCTTCCGAAAGAATATTGCCCGGAAATTCAACTAAAAACTCCTGATATAAATCCATAGCTTTTTGCCTGTTTTTTAGATAAAAATGCTGAATTTCGGCTCTTAAAAACAGTGCATCATCGGCAAGTAAGTCGTTGGGATAGAATGCAGTAAGCTTGTTCAAAATGGAGTCTGCTTCGTGATACATCTCTTTAGAAATATAGATTTCTGCCTTTTTGTACATTGCATCATCAAAAATGGGGTTGTAAAGTCCCAAAGCAAAAATGCTATCCAGTGTTGTTAAAGCCTTATCATATTGTTTTTTGAAAAGCAAAAGATCGGCTTGGGCATAATATCTAAGAGCAAGGTCGTCCTCTTCATCTTCTTCAAGATTGTCGTCAATCAAGAAATAGAGTTGCATGGCATCATTGGCAATAAGCCTTGTGGTGGCGGCTCGCAAAATATCCAGTTGTGCCCTTGCCCACTCAAATTCGCCAATATAAAATGAGAGTTTTGCACTTTTCAACTTAGCCCATTGACCTATGGTGTCGGTGGGGAAATCTTTTTCTACCTGCCCATACAGCAAAACAGCATCCCAAACTTCGTCGTTGTAGAGCAAAATATCGGCAAGTTCAACCTTTGCCAAAGCCTTTTCGCGGACAGCAATTCCGGGATAAGAGATTAAACTATCCAAAAGTGTGATGGCTTTTCTATCATTATCCAAATAGAAAGCATTGATATTTGCTTGATAGCGAATTAAATCGGCAATGCCAGGATTGAAGCCAATTTCTAAAATAGTCTTTTCGAACTCCTGTTCTATATTTTTAATATTAGATTTTGCAAATGGATTGTACGATTCTGTTATTTTAAAATATTTCGCCTTCAAAATTTCCACCTGACTTAAAGTATATAGTGGATTATATTTACCTTTTGTCATCACATATTGATAGGCATCGATGGCAATATCCCAGTTTTTATGTTCAACGCAAATTTTTGCAATATCAAAAACTCTGTCGCCCTCCTCCTTAAACCTTCTGTCGATGGCTTTGGCTTGCATCAAGGCAGTTTCAAAGTCTAAATTCTGAACCGATAGCCACATCATCAAAAGAGCATAGGAAAGTCTATCGGGATTTTTTTGAGTTTTTTTCAAGATTTCCACCCTCAGAGTGTTATAAATCTCATTGTCTTCATCTTTCAGAAGTAGCGATTGCAAGCGGTTTTGTACATTAAAAACTTCTTGAATATTTCCATCTATAATAGAAAAGTATTCTTCCAAAGCCTCGTGATACTTCCCGTTTCTTTCGTATATGGCTGCAATTTCGTAGGTGAAAAGTTTTGGGTCTTTCAATATTTTTCTACCATTCAAATAGGTCTGAATGGCATAATCGTTTTGCCTTCTGTTGATAAATGCATTTGCCAAATCCCTAACATAAAACTGATTGTTTGGGGTTTTTTTAATGGCATCTTCATACTCTTTTTTAGCCTTTGCAGGCTGATTCCCAGAGTCGTAAACAAAGCCCAAATCTATCTGATAGCGAGCAAGTTGTGGAAATCTCTTGCCTTGTTTCTTGGCAAGTCTTTCAGCTTTTTTAAAATCTTTTATTTCAATATAAGATTGTAAAAGATATGTATAGAAATAAGATTCTGGTCTTTTTTCGTAAAGTGGTTCCAAAAGTGAGATAGCTTTTTCATATTCGCCCGAAGCAAAATATTGCACGGCAAGCTGTTCGTTGCTATTTTGTGCAATGCTAAGCGAGCTTAAACATAAAAAAAGAACTAAAATTATCCCTCTTTTCAAAAACCTCATTCCATTTTATATTTTATCGAAACCAGTATATTTTTGAAGAACTTTTGGAACAATAATTCCATCTTCGGTTTGATAGTTTTCTATAATCGAAGCCATCATTCGTGGCAAAGCCAAGGCACTACCGTTTAGCGAGTGGCACAATTCGGTTTTACCTTCAGCATTTCTGAAACGCAGCTTTAATCTATTGGTTTGAAAGCTCTCAAAATTTGAAACAGAACTCACTTCCA
>JAAYKF010000025.1 GCA_012522535.1 Bacteroidales bacterium | reverse complement strand
ATAATTATCAATCCACAGCCTGTCAAAAAGAGCAATAAAACAAAAAACACATTTAAGTTAAATCTATTCATAAAACACATATTTTGTAACGTTTATTATGGTTAGCTAACCATAATAAACGTTTTGTTCACTTAATAAACATCAAAGGATACAAAAAACTGTTCAGCATTGTCAAAGTATATTGAATATCTTCCACTCTTAACAAACACCTCCTTTCTAAACCCTAGAGCTATCGCCATATCATACTCTACCTCAAAATCAGAATCTACAATTAGCTCATTATTTTGTATTAAAACACCTTCATCCTCATCAATAAAATCTTTGGTCAGAAAAAATAACAACTCGTTTTCCGCACTAGGATTCTTAAACAAATATCCTTTATATGCGTACATTGGTGGATACTTGACACATTCATCTCCTGCCATACATAAACCAGTACCATAATTGCAGTCCAACACACATTTTTTAATACCCCATTTTTTATCTCTAACGACTACAATACCCTGTAAACCACCTGGATTTGCTTCTTTTGTATTATATAAAAAACCATCATTATTTTCGTAGACAATATCTGAAATTAATGATTCTTCTTTTACGCAGGACCAAAATATAAAAACAGAAAACAAAGTCAATGCAATTAAATATATTAAATTTCTTTTCATATCTCATAAATTTAAATTAAAAAATTGAACTATTTTATCTTATAAAATTAACATCTTTACTTTTCATCCTATATTCAAACTTCCGCTTCATTCAATGAAGCTATGGTGGGACATCGCTAACAATTACGAAATTATCAAAAAACGATACAATAAATTCGAACTGCCAAAAGCGAAACTTTTGACAGAAAAAAACATCTAAAATTTGTTCAGATGATAAACAAAACAACTTCGATGTGTGTGTGTGTGTGTGTGTGTGTGTGTGTGTGTGTGTATATGTGTAACTTCACACCCTATTGAAAAGAAAAAACTATTTGCACTTACTAACATCTTAAATAATTTTCTTCAAATATAATAACATATCTAAACACAATAAGCACTCCTTGTGTTATTTTTCTGTTAAACACACGTGTCTAATCAACAAAATTCATCTAAATCTTTTAGAATACAGTATTTAGCTTTTTAAGTTCTTCCCCCTACCCTTGGGGTTGGGTTATACGAATTATTTTTACAAAATGGTTTTAATTATTTTGTAAACATACAGTCCTTAATGCCCATGCATAGGATATTTATAGCAACTATATCTTACGAAAATTAATTAATCGCTTTTATAACCAGAAGAGTGATAAATAATTATATAATCTAAATGCTTGGATAGTTTTCGTAGTTTTTTCGTATTTCTTGTTACTCCTCTATATACACCATCTTCCTGAATATTATTTTCAAGAAAAAGTCTCTCTTTTTTTGTCATAATATTTTTATAGTATTTAGGAGCAGAAAAACTTCCTCCTGTCAAAACATGATTCAAAGCCAAAATGCCCACTCTGTATGTTTTCCTTTTCATGTCAGAGTCTAACATATCATAAAACGACATATACCCTTCCGCATCATCAATGTATTTCAAAGCATAAAAGATTCCAGCATCAGTAAAGTCATGTTTTGAAACTGCATGACTAAGACCTACAAAAACAAAATTAAGACTTGACTCTGCCTTAAAGTTCTCAACAAACATCTCATGCATAAAAGCATCTCTTTCTTTACATATCAGATATTTCACAGATAATCCTCTTTTGATATTCATCAATAAATGTCTGATTTTTTCATCATCTACAAACAATAGTAAAGAATCAATATTATCTATCAAAATGCTCTTATTTGCTTCACTATTTTCTATTTCGTTTTCAGCTAACAAGCTGTCCATTTGGGGATTATCAACTATATTTGACAATATAAAAACAGTTCTTCTAAGCTTCACTTCTGTATCAATTGCACATAGGTCTATATCTATTTCTTTAGCCTTAGATATGTTTAACAAATCAATAATCATACTTTTATAATCCAACCAAAACGAAGTAGCTTTCTCATCTTTTAGATGATAAAGATGAGAAAACCACTGACTAAAGAGTGTAGTATCGTTATTTTCTTTTATTTGCGAAAAAGCATAATTTAAGGAATAAGGCAGCTCAAAGAAAAATGTGACCTTATCCCCTTTTTTCAATTCTGAAATTTTTTCTATATATAAACTCTTAATCTCGTCAAACTTTTCTTTTACAAAATGACTTTCACCGATTAGAAAAATATTTTCATTTTCTTCACTGTTTAATTCATATTTAGGATTTTGTGCAAATCCCCAATTACTAGTAAATACAACTAAAAGAATCAACCAAGCTATTCGCATAATTTAATGTAATATAAAAATAATTCTTACACTTGCAGACATAAGTCCTGCAAATAAGTGTACATCTTTCCCATCTTGTGCAAACGAATCCTCTTAAGTTAACGCCCAATGGCGAGCAATGGCGTCAACTGCAGTTATAACAGGTTCCCATACACTTGATACTAATATGTTTTCATTCCAATAAAATGTACTATAACGATAAATAGAAAAGGCTGTCTTAAATGCTAATACTTGGACACTTTTTTCTAATTAATTACTCATATTAAGCTGCTTTCTTTTTCATTTTAATTCCATGTTTTTCAAGAAACGCAGCAGGCGATTCATATCGTATTCCACCATGAATCCTTGCAAAGTTATAAAAGTTTTTAAAACGATACAAGGTTTCTTTTAAATTTTTTAAGTTTTCAAATTCAAAACGCTGACATACAGCACTTTCCATTATTGAATGATAGCT
>JAAYKF010000192.1 GCA_012522535.1 Bacteroidales bacterium | reverse complement strand
GCAAAAATTCGATCTTATTATAAATAGATATATATATTGACATAAATGTTCCAGAAAAATTTTATAAAAAAGAGTTCTGGGACATGATAGAAAACAATGTCAATCAAAATGGTTTTATACTTTTCAATGCCGGAATAGATATGGATGAAGCTAAATCTGAAGTGTTTCTAGAACAAATTCCCGACAGCTTTATTTATCAAGAAAACTACTTCGTTTTGAAAACAAATACTGTAATAATAATGCTAAAGGTTTTCTAAAACTCAAAAACTGCCTAATCATAATATGAAAAATAAAAGACGCGCTCTCCTAATATTTTTAATTTTATTAGTAACGTTTCAGCTTGGCTATTCGCAGAGTCAGACCAATAAACGTGCAAAATGGTTTACCGAATCACGCTTGGGAATGTTCATACATTGGGGCATTTATAGCGGTGCCGAAGGTTTTTGGAAAGGCGAAAAAATCCGCCATAACAACGACTATGCCGAGTGGATAATGTATAGAAACAACATTGAAAAAAACGAATATCTTGAACTCATAAAACACTTTGATTGGAACAAAATAGACCCCGAAAAGTGGGTTGTTTTGGCTAAAAACTCGGGCATGAAATATATCACTTTCACCGCCAAACACCACGATGGCTTCGCTTTGTGGAAAAGTGATGTTAGTGATTACAATGTTTGGAACTACTCCTATCCACAAAGAGATATTTTAGGAGAATTGGCTCAAGCTTGTAAAAAACACGACATGAAGCTCGGGCTTTATTACTCACACTGGATTGATTGGGAACATGAATTTGGTTGGAAGCACAATATGGAAATTGATGGAATTTCTGCAGAGAAATATGATATATATTGGCAAGAAAAATTAATTCCACAAATTAAAGAACTGCTAACCAATTACGGCGAAATAGACCTTTTTTGGTTCGATATGTGGATACATCACTCCGAAACTGTTGTTACAAAAAGACAACTGATGCAAGTCAAAAATCTAATAAGAGAATTGCAACCAAATTGTTTGATAAACTCAAGGTTGGGGCTTTCTTTGGAGGAAGATTCTGATATTGATTTCAAAACATTGGGCGACAATCAGTTGGGCAATAAAAAAGAAGATTTCCCTTGGCAGTCACCTGCCACAGTGGCACATTCGTGGGGATTTCATGCCGACGACAGCAAATGGAAATCCACCACTACCCTATTAAAATCTCTGATAAATAATGTGAGCTTAAACGGCAATTTTATGCTCAATATCGGACCTCGTGCCAATGGCGATGTGCCATACGAAATAGAACAAAGATTGCTGGAAATGGGTAAGTGGCTCCACACAAATGGCGAATCCATATACGGAGCACAAGCCTTTGATTTGGATAAAAATTCACACGATTGGGGAAGAATTACTTCAAAACAAAGTGGCGAAAAAACAACTCTATATTTGCATATCCACAACTGGCCCATAGATGAGCAAATTATACTTTCGGGAGTGGCAAACAAACCCGAAAAAATATATCTACTATCCGACAACAAGAAAAAAGATATAGGTTTTGAGTTTAAAGACGTTATAACAAAAATAGACCTATCAAACTATAAACCAGACAATTACATATCGGTTATAGCCGTAGAATATAATTCTTTTCCAAAAGTTATAACAGATATTGTTTCAATAAATAGTCAAGGTGGCTATGCACTGAGTCCAGACAAGTGTTCATTCTCTAACAAAAAAATTGATGTTGAGAAAAAAAGTAGATATGGAACTGTTCCAGAACATTTAGCTGTGAGCGAGTCTCAAACTTTAAAATGGAAGATATTTGTAGAAGAGCCCTGCACCAAAAGCGTAGATATTTCGTATAGTTTCCAAGGTAAAAACCCCAAAGGAAGTTTAAAAATCAAAATTGGGGAAAATATAATATCCCATAATTTTGAAAATAGTGGCAAAACCGTCGGCGAACCAAATTCAAACTGGGTAATAGATAGCTTTAAATCTTTTAGATTGGGCAAAATTGACTTTCCCAACAAAGGTTTTTATGAAATTGAGTTGGAAATTAATCCACATAAAAAAGAGAAACTCGATTTTCAATGGATTTGGATAAAATAATTATTCAACTTATTTCTCTTATTGCAAATCCCGAACAATCAACATATTACAGGCAAAACAGAGAAATATTTCAGAAAAAACAGAATAAATTATAGTTCTATTTATATATTTGTGTAGAAATTCAGTTTTTCTTTTATAACTTTGATTTTCATATATAGAAATTATAATGCAACAATATCTTGATCTTTTATCCCATGTAGTATAAAATGGGGCATATAAATCCGACAGAACAGGCACAGGCACATAT
>JAAYKF010000191.1 GCA_012522535.1 Bacteroidales bacterium | reverse complement strand
GCTAACTTTTTCATCTAAATTACTGAATATCAGTCTTTTATCCAAATTTTTATGTTGATATTTTGAAAAACTTATCAACACTAAAATGTTGATTATCAGTGAGTTAATTTTTTGTCATGTAGTGAGACAAATTTCATATTTCATAAATCAAGTGTTAAGCTTGCTTGCGGAACCAAAGCTAATAACACCGATTGGAAAAACATAATATATTTTTATTCCTTTAATTTCAAATCTACAAGGTCGGAAAGACCTTCATTCTTTGGCATTAATTATAGTGGGCTTTGTCCAAACCCAAACACTACCTCACTAAAAGGTAGAAGTCAGGACTTTTATAACACTTTCAAAATATTAATCCAGCTTGTGAACTTTTTTGTGAATACTTTGACCGTTTCTGAAATTTATTTTCACAAAATAGAGACCACTTTTGTTGCCTTGCATATCAATTAAGTCTATGTTTTTTTGGGCTTTAATTAGTCTGCCACTTATATCAAATATTTCAACATTGTCAACAAAAGAGCTTTCAATTCCACTTATTTTAAACTTAGTTCTGAACGGGTTTGGATAGATTATCACTTCATCGTTTTCGAGGGTATTATTTTCTATGCCCACATCATATATTGGGGGTATAGAGCCAGAATAATAGGCAAGTCCGCCGCAATAATTTCCTACAATTATTTCGGGAAAACCATCCTTGTTTAAATCGGCTAATGCTACTGCAGTTCTGATTCCTTCGTCGATGGTGATATTGTTATTACCACGTGTAAAAACTAGTTTGTCTGTTTCCAATTCAAAAGCACCATCCAAATTATTATCAATATTTCGATAGTGATAAATATTACCTTTTTCGCTACCTACAAAAAGGTGTGTTGTATCATTTTTTATGTAGAAAGTTGGTGTTGCATAGCCAAAATATGATTCGTTATAATCTCTCACATCCACTTCGCCCAAAAAGTCGGTAATAAGGGTAAAAATAGGATTTTCGGCTGTACCTGTATTCTCATAATAAGACAGTTTACCTTTTCTATTTCCAATTATCAAGTCCAATTTTCCATCTCTATTGAGGTCGAAAAGCACGGGTGCAGAATATTCTCCCACATCAATATTTTGGTATAAAAATTCAGCTTGTGCAAATTGTGGCTCCTGAAGGGGTCCAGCAATATTTTCTAAAAATATTATCGAACCATCTGATTGTCCGACAATAAGGTCTAAATCGCCATCATTGTCAATATCGCCGAGGGCGGGATAAAGTCCCAAAAGCGCATGCTGACGCAAATCGCCCACATCATCATCAACATGCTGAAATTCAGGCATTTGAGTATCCCCAATATTTTTCACATAAGAAATTGATGAGCTGTAATATGAGTGCAGAATAAAGCCAATATGCTTAGATGAGTCGTATTCGCCCCAATTTCCCACCATCATATCCAAAAGACCATTTCCATTTATATCTGCCAAAACTGGGTATGCTCCCCCACCAAAATCTATGCTTTCTCCTTGAATAAAATTATCGGTAATAAACTCAAATTCAGGCACTTCATTAGTTCCTACATTATGATACACCCAAACGGAATTTTTATTTTCGGCTTTGTCCAAAGATGGGTCAAAGGGTGAAACTACAAGGTCTAAAAGTCCATCAAAATTCACATCAATCAGGGCTGGTGCTGGCATTGAGTATAATCTAATGGGCTTGTCGGCTGAAGGAAAAAGTGTGTCTTGACGAATTATATACGCCGAATCGGCTGTACCTCCATTTTCCAGCAAAAAAAGCTGAGGAAAATCCACGTCCCCAATAAGCAAATCCATTATGCCGTTATTGTTGAAATCGTAAGCTAACATTGTAGAACCTGCATGTCTGTAATTTCTATCTTGAATTGAAGCCAATCCATTACAATCATCGTCCAAATACAATATATTTGAATCTTCATGTTCCGAAAAATAGCCCCAGCAGCGAGTTTCAAGCTTAAATTTTAGGCTATCCAAATCGCTATAATTTTCTATGCTCACATTTTTATGATAATCCATATACATTCCCAATGTCCAAAAATTGAGGATATCTAAATCGCCGTCACCATCAATATCTGCTATGGCAGGATAATCTTCCGACAGGCAAAAAAGATTTACCTCCATATTACCACCATAATCGGAATTTAGGCGTGGAGAATGCAGTTTTAGCTTGAACTCTTCGCCATCGGACACATTTTGATAAACCTTAATTCCAGCTGTGGTGTAGGTGAAAATATCCTTCTGACCGTCCATATTAAAGTCGTGGCTTTGAACCCAACTTTCAAACTTCGGAAAGACCTCTTTGTATTGGGGAGCAAAGATAAAATCTTGAAGACCACAAAGATTATACTTCAAAAAAGGGATTATTCTGCCTCCATGTTTGTCAAAAACAATGAGGTCGTCAACCCCATTTTGGTCTATATCTACTTCGAAAAACTGACAAGAATTTAACCCTCCAATCCAAGGATATTTGAGTTCTTGCGAGTTTAAGTTGATAAATTTTACACTATCGTTCCTATAAAAGCCAAAATCATAGTATTGAGAATATGCATTAAAAACACCAGAAATGGCAATTATAAATAGTATAAATTTCAACTTATTTTTTATCATAATGTTCTATTTGTTTTTCAAGCTCGCTGTACCAATCTTGTCCATACTTTCTTATTAGCGGCTCTTTTAGAAATTTGTATATTGGCACACCCAGTTTGGCTCCATTTATTCGTGCCGATTTGCAAATATGCCATCTGTCGTAATTTAGAGCTTCGTAGTCTCTATGCTTGCTGATTCTAATGGGATAAAGGTGGCAAGAAATGGGCTTACGGAAATTTATCACCTTATCGAAATATGCTTTTTCTATGGCACAAAGTGCAATGCCATCTTCGCTGTTGTAGCTGATATAAGCACACTCTCTTTTATTAATGAGAGGAGTAACCAACTCCAAGGGTCCATCATAATCAAACACACCATTTTTTTCCACTTCTTCAATGCCTTCGGGTGTCATATATGGTTTTATAAGGTGGAATATTTCTTCCAAAACTCCCACTTCCTCTTCTTCCAAAGGAGCTCCTGCATCGCCATCAACACAGCATGTGCCAAGGCATTGGCTTAAATCACAAACAAATTTTTCAAGAAAAATATCGTCGCTAATAATAGTTTTGTCAACCACAATCATGTTTTTGTTACAAAGGTACAAAAGAAAATTACATAAAATTGTTTTGAAAATGATTTTTGTATTTTCGCAATTGTTTTATACATTTGTTTGAAAATTTACAATTTTGATTAAAAGAGTTTTAAAGACCTCGTTAACTGTCAATATTCTCATTTGTTTTATTTTGGGGATAGTTTTTGGCTTTGTTGCACTACATTTCCAGTGGAACGATTTTGTGATATTGTGGATATATCCCTTTGGCGAACTGTTTCTGAAGCTTCTAAAATTTATTGCCATTCCCATTGTTTTCATCTCCGTTATTGGCGGTGTGATTAATGTGGGCAATATTCGGGGATTCAAATCTTTGGCTTATACAAGTTTTATCACTTTCCTTTTTACCACAGTTTTGGCCATTATGATTGGGCTTTTTTTGGTAAAAACTTTCAATCCCGGAAAACATATGGACGAAGAGGCAATAGCATCAATTTCTGCCGATGATTTGAGTTCCTATGTCGATATTGAACAAAGTGAAAACAGAAATATGGATCTAAATTCTATTATTGAAGATTTGGTTCCGGAGAATTTTTTCCGTGCTGCAGCGGACAATACTAAGGTATTACAAATAATATTTGTAGCCATATTTTTTGGATTAATTATTATCTCTTTGCCTCAAAACAAGACTCAAACTGTAAGGAATTTTCTGACGGAATTAAACACTATTGTCATAAAATATGTTGAATGGGTGATGAAGATTGCACCATTGGGGGTTTTCGCTTTGATTGTGGGCATGATGGTTAAGTTTGGCGGCAACCTCTCTGTGGCAAAGGCTTTGGGGGTTTATATCCTTTTGGTGGCATCAGGATTAGCCTATTTGATTTTTATTCAATATCCCATATTTGCACGTATTTTTAGCGGTGTTCCCATATTAAAGTTTTTCAAAGCTATCTATCCTGCCCAACTTTTGGCTTTCTCGTCCAGCTCCAGTGCTGTAACCTTGCCTGTTACGCAACGTCAGGTGGAGAATGGCTTGGGGGTTTCGCCCAAAGTTTCTGGCTTTGTATTGCCATTGGGAGCCACAGTAAATATGGATGGAACAAGCCTTTATCAAACCATTGGAGTTTTGTTTATAGCTCAAATTTTTGGCATTGATTTGAGTTTTTCGCAACTACTGATGTTTGTTTTCATCATCGTGCTTTCTTCCATTGGCACCCCCTCCATTCCGGGCGGGAGTATTGTGGTTTTGGTTTTTATACTAAACTCTTTTGGCATTCCTGCCGAAGGCTTGGTGCTGATTTTGGGGGTAGATCGTCCTTTGGATATGCTTCGCACGGTGGCAAATGTTACTGGCGATGCCTTTGTGTGCACAGTGGTGGACAAAAGACAGAAAAAAATTGAAGTTTAACTCCTATATTTTCCTCAATTATTTCAAAAAGACTATCTTTGCAGGCTATTTTAATGCTTAGTTGCTGATTCAAACTTAATGGGATTTTTCAAAAGATATTTTAAAAATTATAAGGGTCAAGGTGGGGTTAAGGAGGTGATGTTTTTGGCACTGCCCATGGTGGCTTCCACAGCCTGCGACGCCGTTATGACCTTTACCGATAGATTGTTCCTTTCAAAACTGGGCTACGAGCAGATGAACGCCGCTATGGGTGGCGGAATTTCATACCAAATGTTGATTTTCTTTTTTATTGGATTGATAGGATATTCCACCGCATTGGTGGGGCAATATTTTGGAGCAAAAGAGCATAAAAAGACCATAAAAACACTATTTCAATCGCTGATAATTGTAGCTATTTCATATCCTGCAATTTTAATTCTCAAGCCTTTTGTAATACAGATTTTCTCTTTAATAGGCACTCCCAAATCGCAACTACCTTACCAAATAGAGTACCTTAACATTCTGGCTTTGGGAAGTTTGATTAGCCTTTTTAGGCATGTCATAAGTTGCTATTTTACTGGCATCGGAAAAACCAGAATAGTGATGTATTCGGCACTTACTGCTATGCTTGTAAATATATTTTTCGACTATATTTTCATCTTTGGCAAATTGGGGCTTCCAGCTATGGGTATTGCTGGAGCAGCCTATGCCAGCATAGCTGGGCAGATAATTTCCTCTTTGCTTTTGCTCATATTTTTGGTAAAAAACATGAGAGAAAATAGAGTTGTCTTCTCGCAATTTGCACGTTTTAACAAAGAAATTTTATTTAAACTAGTACGATATGGCACCCCCGCTGGTTTGGAAATGTTTTTGAATTTTATCAGCTTTGCAGCCATTATAGCTGTATTTCACTCGCAGGGCGATGTGGTGGCAACGGCAGCCACAGTGATGTTTAATTGGGATTTAATCTCCTTTGTTCCGCTTATAGGCTTGGAGATTGCCATCACCAGTTTGGCAGGCAGATATATGGGAGCCCAAAAACCAGAGTTAGCCCACAGAGCCACCATTTCAGCCATCAGAATTGGCACCATATATTCAGTAATTATATTGGTGATATTTATCTTTATCCCCGAAGCTTTGGCAAGACTTTTCAGCCCCTTTGAGTATGATGAAGTGTTTGAAACGGCAGTGCCAATTTCGGCATCTATGATACGTATTGCGGCACTATATGTAATGTCCGAATCGGTGATGGTGTCGGTGGTGGGAGCATTGCGTGGTGCTGGCGACACCTTCTACACCATGCTAATATCTGTAACAGCCCACTGGCTATTTGTCCCAATTTTGATAATGGCTTTCAACGTCTTTAATTTTACCGCTATACAAGCTTGGTTTTTGGTGGTGATGTTCTTCCTAGTATTCACCCTAATCCTCTATAAGAGATTTAAACGAGGCAGGTGGAAAAACATTAAGGTGATTGGGTAGAAAGTTAGTTTTTTGTGAAAATAGTTAAAAACACTTGACAATTTTGTTTATTTGTTTATATTTGCACCAACAGTACCCATTTTGCATACCATAAGAACTGCGAGTGGGTCATTTTTTTATAGAAATGTCAAACAAGCCTGCTTATAGTATATCTGAACAGATTTCTCTTTTAAAACAAAGAGGAATGTTATTTAAAGATGAAAATAAAGCGGAGCATTTTTTACAAAACATAAGCTACTATCGTTTAAAGGGCTATTGGTGGGATATGCAAAAAGATTTTACCAACCACAAGTTCCGTCCAAATACATACTTTGAGGATATCATTGATCGCTATAACTTTGATCGCCATATACGCTTAATTTTATTTGATGCTGTTGAACGCATAGAAATTGCTTTGCGAACAAAAATGATTTATCATCTGTCTATGAGATACGGTGGATTGTGGTATTTAGACAATTCCATATTCAATTCATCTAAATACAAACAAAGTGGTATTATTAAAACAATCTCTCAAAACACAATTGAAGACCTACAAAAAGAATTTAATAGAAGTCAGGAGGTCTTTATAAAAGATCACCGTCATAGATATCCTCTCAAACATGCTGACGCTTGGAAGATAATGGAAGTTGCTTCCTTAGGAACACTGTCTAAGTTGTACAAAAACCTAAATCATCAGCTACCAGAAAAATCCAAAATTGCCAATGAAATGGGCTTAAATATACACAACGAATTGTCTAGTTGGCTTGAGGCTATTACATATGTAAGAAATATAATTGCTCATCATTCTAGATTATGGAGTAGAAATATGGTAAAACGTCCAATAGAGAATATAAACAATCCTATGGGACAATGGTTTAATAAGCCCTTGATGCCTGTACAGGCTAAAAAGCCTTTTTTGATAATTTCCTGTATGGTCTATCTGTGTAATGAAGTAACACCAGGACATCAAATAAAAACTAAAATTATAGATTTATTTAACAAAAGCCCTAATATTCCAATTTATAAACTTGGATTTTTAAACAATTGGGAAGATGAAGCTTTATGGAAATAAATTCACTACCTTCGTAGCTACTTTGATAATGCCTGATTATTAAGCAAATATGAGATACATTGCAGAAAGCTATAATTTAGTCTAATTTAAAAACAAATTTGAGATATTATGTATAGGAATAGCTATTTATACGTATTGCCAGATCATCCAATGAAAAGAAGTGAGTCGGATTTTAAATATTTATCAATCAAGAAAATGAATCGCTATTTTAATTTTCAAGTTGGTGATAAAATCTTTCTGGTGTATAGAAAAAGCAAGAAGAATGTTCCGGGGATAATTGGCTCATGCCATGTTGCAGGGAAGCCAATGCGGGTTAGAGACATCAATAAAGATGAGCGTCATTTATGTACAAATCTTTCTTTTTGGCAACTTCCTGTAAAATGGCTTCAATGTGGAACAAGAAATATAATTAGCGAAGATCTTTTATACTCATTACCTACTCTAAACGAATATGGGAGACTTAGAGCTTTTACAGAATATACTATGATTAAAACTTATAATTTAGGAGTTATTTTGGAAGAACGTTCAAAATATTGGTATATCTGGCGAGCAAGAAGAACAGAAAAAGAAGTTGAGCAGTACAATGAGCTATTTACACACGAAATTAGGGAATACTACGCTATGGATCATAAAAAGTACCACCAACTCTCAGAAGGTATAAACCAGTGTTCACATTGTGGGATATATCATGATGAATATTTACCCTATACTCCGCCATTTTTCGAATTTCATGAAACTATAAAAGCCATTAACCCCAAGGGATATAAAAAAATAGACTTAAAAAACTTTGTTGCACTTTGTCCCAATTGCCACAAAAAAGCTCATGAAAAATTTGTTGAAGAATCTTTTAGAAATAAAAATTATGGATATTACGGATTTGATACTGGTGGCTTATTTACTGGTTGGAATCCCGATACTTTTAAAGATGAAATAGATTGAACACCCCCAAAAATAAAACAGAGCTTTTTCAATTGAAAAAGCTCTATTTTTGTGCGGATGGAGGGACTCGAACCCCCACGCCTCTCGGCATTAGATCCTAAGTCTAACGCGGCTACCAATTACGCCACATCCGCTTTAGGAACTGCAAAGATAATATTTTTTTCTTACATACAAATGTTTTTTGAAAAATATTTTTTTATAAATTGTCTTCGGCATACCATTCTGCAAACGAAGTCTCTGTCTCATAGAGTCTTAGACTGTATAATGACATATTTTCGGGTAGCTCTTTTTTTATCATCTGTGCAAATTCTTGAATCATCATTTCGCTGGTAGGCTGATAATCCACCACAATAATATTGGAAAACTGCTGTTTCATAACATCTATTATAACTGTATCGGTTTGACTATTCAGAACTAAAGCGTGATCGTATTTACTAACTATGAGTCGGTGTACCAATCTTTTTAAATCGCCAAAATCCATCAACATGCCATTTTTGGGCGAAGTGCTGTCGTGGAGTGGTTTCCCAATTATGGTAACCTCAAATCTGTAACTATGCCCATGAATGTTCTTGCAGGCTCCATCGTAATTCATCAGGGCGTGAGCCATCTCGAAGTGAAATATTTTGGTAATTCTAATATTATCCATTTCTAACGTATTATTTTAAATACAGAATTTCCTGTGTTGGTTTTTAATCTAACAATATAGACCCCTTTTGTAAGGTTTTGCATATCAATTTTTACATTGCTTTGCGAGAAAAATTTTCCCCTATACAGACTTTGTCCGCTTACGTTAAACACCTCAACATCAAGAGCTTCCACATTGTCCTTAAAATTAATATTGAGACTTTTAGCATTGTCCAAATAGTGGTAATAATCCAATTGTTTAGTGTTATCTTCCACCGCAATAACCTCCCATGGTCTCCAAATATAAATCACCCATTCGGGTCTATCTATGAAAGGGTTTCTGTTGTTTTGCAACTGATATACAGCATTATTTCTGTTTATCTCTTTTTCGCTCACAGGGTCATCAAGATGCCACTCTATCATCATATTTATAAACCACTCTTTGTAGGCTTGTCCCGATGTTCCACTCATAAAGACCATAGTTTCGGAAGATGATGACGCCCAACTGGCTATTTTATCTTCATATCGCGTTGCCATATAAAAATATGTTCTTGCCAAATCGCCCTTATATTCATCTATCGGTTCAAATACTCTACCCGTGTAACCGGGGTATGAACAGTTGCCCAATTTACTTCCATTCAGGGAGGTCCAGGTTGGACTAGACACCTCTCCGTAGGTATAATCAGCACGCTTGTTATTTACCCAACCATCTGTGGGATAGATGTGAAAAAGGTCGGTTCGCATGGGATGCTCATTGGCAAACCAGCTTGATGGAAAAGAGTGCTCGCGATTATAGCAATCGGCTTCTCCGGCATAATTTCCGCATTGATCGGTTACAAAGGTATATTCATATGGCGGCGTGCCATTGGGGTTATCGGAATAGATATCCCAAACTTTGCCATTTGGTTTTTTATCTGTAAGCTGAAAATCACCCCATAACTCTTGATAAGCCCTTGGACTGTGATCTTTTATAATATTATGAAGTTCGGTTTTAAGCTCATATCCTATTTTGCCCTCTGCGGAGTCGTAGTAAGCCGCCGGGACCTGTGCCCATGCAACACCAATACTTATGAAAAGCGAAAGAAGAAGTGTAATCTGCTTTTTAAACATATGCAAATTGATTTATTAGAATTTTTATTGCCACAATAATCAATGCTACACCTCCAACAAGTTCAAGCCATTTAATGTTTTTTGGAAGCTGTAGTTTCTTGCCCAATATAGCACCAAATAGTGTTAGCACAAATATAGCAATTCCAACCGACAAAGCAAGAACCCATAAATCTAATTTGATAAAAGCTAAACTTATCCCCACTATAAAAGCATCAAAACTATTAGCAAGCGACACTAAGGCAAGGGTTTTGGTCTCCCTAAAATCGAAGCATCTTGTATCGTCTTTTTTGGTAATAGTTTCGGCAATTTTCTTAAAACCAAATATGATTAATATGGAAAAACTTGCCCAAATTCCACTTATGGACATAAATTTTAAGAGACTAAATCCTATAATTCCTCCCAAAACAAACATCACGGTTTGAAAAACTGTGAACCAAAGTGTTAGGGTGAAAAACTGTCCGATTTTAGGACTTGGTCTTTGCATGGCACAGTTTAGGGCAAAGGCAAAGGCTGTCATTGCCAATCCAAGTGCTGTAAATAGTATTATTATATAATCCATAAATAGTGCTTTTTAATGCATTGTGTGCCAGTAATTAATCCACAATTACCAAATGATAATTTTTTCTGCCCGACTGCACAACAATGTATTTATTATTGATTAAAGATTCTTTATTTACAACAAAATCTTCACCCACTTTGTTTTTATTTATGGAAATTGCATTGCCTTTTAACATTCTACGTGCTTCGCTTTTTGATGATAACGCCTTGGTATGTTCAGAAATAAAATCTACGATTGAAATATCTTCATCAAGAATTTCTGCTTTTATTTGCGATTGTGGAACACCGTCAAATACTGATAGCAGAACACTTTCGGGAAGTTTAGACAAAGTTTCGGATGTGCCTTTCCCAAACAATATTTCGGAGGCTTCCACAGCATACTCATAATCTTGTTCGGAGTGAACAGTTTTTGTAATTTCTTTTGCTAGTTCTTTTTGCAAAACTCTCATGTGAGGAGCCTCGGCGTGCTGTTTTTCTAAATTTTCAATAGTTTCACGGTCTAACAGGGTGAAAATTCTGATATATTTGGCAGCATCTTCATCGCTACAATTTAGCCAAAACTGATAGAAAGCGTATGGGGATGTTCTTTCGGGGTCTAACCAAATATTTCCCGATTCTGTTTTACCAAATTTACCTCCATCGGCTTTTGTAATAAGGGGACAGGTAACGGCATAGGCATCGCCACTCACCTTGCGACGGATAAGTTCAGTTCCGGTGGTAATATTTCCCCATTGGTCGCTGCCACCCATCTGCACTTTACAGTTGTTGTTTTCGTAGAGATATAAAAAGTCGTATGCTTGAACCAATTGATATGTAAATTCTGTAAACGACATTCCACTACCCTCCTCGCCACTAATTCTTTTTCTCACAGAATCTTTAGCCATCATGTAATTTACGGTGATATGCTTTCCAATATCTCGGATAAAGTTCAAAAAAGAGTAGTCTTTCATCCAATCGTAATTATTTACCATTTTGGCTTTGCTATGATCATCAGTTTGGAAGTCTAAAAATTTCGAAATCTGTTTTTTTATACTCTCTTGATTATATCTAAGGGTTTCTTCATCCAACAAATTTCTTTCATCGCTACGTCCCGATGGGTCACCAATCATTCCTGTTGCTCCACCCACCAAAACGTATGGTTTGTGTCCACACTGCTGGAAATGACGCAACATCATTATTCCCACCAAGTGCCCGATATGCAATGAGTCGGCCGTTGGGTCGATACCCACATAGGCGGCAGATTTTTCTTTTTTCAGCAATTCTTCAATTCCGGGTGTGGAGTCGTGCAACATTCCTCTCCACTTTATCTCATTAATAAAATCCATAGAGTTTTTTATATTTTAGTTTTAAACAAAAAGGGAGCATACCGCCCCCTTTCGTATAGTATTTATTTTATTTAGAAAAAGTCAACTCGGTTGTCTTTAATTTTGGTTTTCTCTTTCAGAGCTTCAAATAAAGAACTGTTAACTCTTTGTGTAAACATTCTTTCTGCTTGCATTTTTACAAAGAAATAATCTTCGGTGGGTTCTGCGTTAGTGATATTATTAACCACATACACATACACACCCATTTCGCCTTTTGTAGCTTGGGAAACAACTCCTTTTTTCGACCCAAATATGCTTCCTATAACTCCAATTTCAGGACCAAAACGACCTAAATTGTGTGATGCAAAAACAACATTTGGCAAGTTTTCTACTTCTGTATTATACTTATCGGCAATGGCTTGCAAATCTTTTGCACCAGCAGCATTTATATCTGCAATAAGTTTTTCGGCTTTCTTGTCGCGGTAAACCATTGGCTCAATTATCTTCTTAACGTCTTCCAAACTGGCATAGCCCTCTTCGTATTTTCTTTGTAGTGCTACAACTAAATATTTTCCGTCAACATCATAAACCTGCGATACGTTTCCAACTTTTGTGTTTTTATCAAAACACCAACGTACGGCTTCACGTCCATCTTTTACACCAGGGAGTGTATATTGATTTTTGTCAATTCTTTCGCCCAAACGCTTGCTAAGACCCATGCCAATAATATTGTTGTTAAACTGCTCGATGGTTTCGCTTTCGCCAGAAAGTTTATTTGCCAACATATATACATCTTCAATGGTGTTTTCGCTGGGTTCAATTAATTTGCGTCCAATGGCAATTTGTACTTTCTTCATTGGAGCTGTTTTATCTGTAACTTTAAGCAGGTGGTAGCCTAATGCAGATTCCACAATACGATAGTCGTTAACAGAGGTTGTTATTAGGCTGTCGAAAAACAGCTGGAAGTTCAAATCACCATCAAGCATCCAATCAAGATTTCCTTCATCTTGTTTTGCTGTGGGGTATTCCGAAATTTCTAAAATAGCAGCTTCAAAAGAACCTTGAACTCTTTTTGATGCTATTAACAAACTGTCTATCATTGCTTTAGCCTCTTCTTTTGTTCTTTCAGTTTCGGCTCCTCTAGCATCTTTGTATTGAATTAGCAAATGGCTTGCTTTGATGGAGTCGGGACGATTGGCAACAGTAAGTATTTTACCAAAATAGTATCCTTCATCTTCAATAAATGGCTCAATATAGCTTCCTTCTGGCATATTAAATACAAGGGTATCAAAACCAATGGGAAGAGTCCCGGGTTTGAAGTACGAGCTGTCATATCTGGCATCAGCCAAGGTGTTTACAAATGCTGCAGCATTGTCATGCTCCAGAAAATCTTCATACATTGCTTCCACCTCTTCTGCAATATCCTCAAGGTCTTCCTCTGTTGGTCTAATATCGAAAATTACATATTCTACATCAACAGCATCTTCTTGTTTAAAGAAATATTTATGCTCATCATACCATGCTTTATAGTCGGCATCAGTAAGTGTGAACTCCTCATCAGGTATATTTTGATAATTTACTTGTACTATACTTACTTCGCGCGTAGCTGCTGAGTTTTCATAAGTAATTTGAGCTATTGCTTTGGGCATATAGAATGACTTAGCAATTAGCGAATTGTATTTATTATTTAGACGCTCTCTTTTGATTTCTTCTTTAATTTGATTAAAAAACTCTCTCTCCTCTGGACGAGCATTTTCTAAATTGCTAACAAATTGTTCCACAAAAACAGGGCTAAACTGTCCCGATTCTGGGTCTGTAAAAATTTGTTGAATATAGGGGTGAGGATTCAATCCTACAATTAAATCTTCCATCTCCTCGTCTGTAACAGAAATGCCCAATTTTGTCATCTCTTTGCCAATAATAGCTTCTTGAAGATAGTTTTCCCAAATCATATTTCTGATTTGAAAAGCCTCTTCTGCGGTAATGTTATCTTTACCAGTATTGCGTTTGTAAATATCTTCTTGCTCATAAAAGCGGTTTATAAACTCTGTATAAGAGATTGATTCTCCATCAATAGAGCCAAGAACATTCTGAGGACGCGACGATTTACGCACAAAGTCGCCCATGATGAATGCCAATAGTGCAACACCAATAACAATGAGTAAAAGGGTAGATTGTTTTCTGATTTTTCCAATAATTGCCATAATATTATAATTAACGTTTCTACAAATTAGCTTGCAAATTTATAACTTTATTCTATTCAATTATAGTTTTTTGTGAAAAAAGCTATCATTATTATAAAATAATGTAAGATTTCTCTCACAAACTTAAGTATATTTGCACCGATGAAACTATTTTTTCGACTTCTAAAATACTCTTTCCGCTATTGGAAATACATTTTGCTGAACCTTGTCAGCAACCTTATCTATGTAGTCTTTTCGCTGATTTCGCTAACCATGGTTTCGCCATTTTTGGCAATACTTTTCGAGAAGGTACAATTAGTGGCACAAGAACCAGAATTTACATGGAGTGTTAATTCTATTATAAATTATTTTTATTACACCATCAGTAATTTTATTGTTGAACGTGGAAAATATGATACATTAATATTTATTTCTGCACTTTTTGTGGGTCTTTCGCTCATTTCAAATCTTTTCAGATATTTGGGAATGTTTTTTATGGCTCCACTCCGAAACGGCGTAGTGAAAGATTTAAGAAACGAAATTTATTCAAAAATTTTATATCTGCCACTTTCGTTCTATTCACGAGTTCGCTCCGGCGATATAATCAATAGAGCCACCTCCGATGTTCACGAAATTGAGTGGTCAATTATGAGCACAATGCAGCTCCTACTCAGGGAACCACTGCTGCTGATTGTTTATTTTAGCACGCTGATTTTTATAAGCCCAATGCTTACCCTTTTCTCTCTGATAGTACTCCCTTTGAGTGGAATTATTATTTCGTGGGTTGGAAAAAGCATAAAAAGAAGCTCGGATAAAAGTCAGAAAAAACTTGGCGAAATAAGCTCAACATTCGACGAAAGCATTAGCGGACTAAGGGTTATAAAAGGCTTTAACGCCATTGACTATGCCTCCAATAGATTTGAAGATTTGAATAAAAATTTCACCCGCGATATGAACAAAATTTTTCGCCGAACCGAGCTGGCATCACCCATTACAGAGCTGATGGGAGTTGCAACGCTTTTGATTTTAATTCTCTTTGGCGGGAATATGGTTTTGGAAGGTAGCAGCCTTATAAGTGCCGATGCACTAATACTTTATGTGGTGGTTTTTGCACGTATGATTTCTCCTGCCAAATCCTTTATCACTGCCAGTTATTCTATCCAAAAAGGGATGGCATCAGGCAGAAGGGTTTTTGAAATATTAGATGCAAAAGAGAAAATTACCGAAATTGAAAATGCCGTTGAGAAAAAAGAATTTTCTAAATCTATACAATTCAATGATGTTTGGTTTAAATATGACGAAGCCGACGTTTTGAAAAATGTCAATTTCGAGATTGAAAAAGGGAAGTCCATAGCCTTGGTTGGAGCTTCGGGGGCTGGAAAATCGACCATTGCCGACCTTATTCCCAGATTCTATGATGTTACAGAGGGCTCAATTAGCATTGATGGCATGGAGATTAAAAACCTTATAATCAGAGACTTGAGGGGCTTAACAAGTATTGTTAGTCAAGATGTGGTACTTTTTAATGACACCATTGGGAACAATATTTCTTTTGGGAAAAATGCCACCAAGGAGGAGATTGTTAAAGCAGCCAAAATAGCCAATATTCACCAATTTATCAGCAGCTTGCCCCATGGCTACGACACGCAGGTTGGCGACCGTGGCACAACCCTTTCTGGTGGTCAAAAACAGCGAATTAGCATAGCACGAGCTATACTCTACAATGCTCCCATACTGATACTTGATGAAGCCACTTCTGCCTTAGATTCTGAGTCTGAAAAGATAGTTCAAGAATCCATAGATACCCTTATGAAAGGCAGAACTTCGCTGGTTATTGCCCACCGATTGACAACAATTATGAACGCCGACACAATTATTGTCCTTGAGCAAGGCGAAATAGTCGAAAAGGGAACGCACGCTGAACTGATGGACTTGGAGGGTAAATATTATCAAATGGTACAAATGCAAAATTTTTCATAGTTATGGAAAATATAAAAAAACTTATAGCAGAATATAGTAGTGAAATCAGTCCTAAGGCGATAGAGTTTAGGCGACATTTTCACAAATACCCCGAACTGTCGGAGATGGAGTTTGAGACATCAAAATTCATTAGTAATATACTAACTAAATGGGGTATAGAACATAAAGCAGGAATAGCCGGAACTGGTATCAAAGCTTTGATAAAAGGCGAAAAAGGCGAAGGTAAAACCATAGCCCTGCGGGCTGACATGGATGCTCTGCCAATTACCGAAAATAGCGGAGTAGATTTTAGCTCGGTAAACGGCGGTGTTATGCACGCCTGCGGACATGATATACATATGGCAAATCTTTTGGGGACAGTTTATGTTTTAAACAAACTAAAATCGGAATTTAGCGGAAATTTGGTGATAATTTTTCAGCCTTCTGAAGAGAAATTCCCCGGAGGTGCCATTAGAATGATAAATGAGGGTGTTTTGGAAAACCCCAAAGTAGATGCAATTTTCGGCATGCACGTTATGCCCGAAATGCCCACCGGAACTGTTGGTTTCAGAAAAGGGATTTACATGGCATCCACCGATGAAATCTATATTAGCATAATAGGTAAAGGCGGACATGCGGCAAATCCGCACCAAAATATAGACCCAGTTGCAACAGCGGCTCAATTATTAATTGCTTTGCAACAAATTAGTAGCCGAATGGCTCCTCCACAAATACCCACTGTTTTATCTTTCGGGAAGTTTATTGCCGACGGCAAAACAAATATCATCCCCGATAGGGTTGAAATTGAAGGCACTCTCAGAACTTTCAACGAAGAGTGGAGAGCTAAAGCTTTGGAAATGGTAGAGCAAGTTTGTCAAAATACAGCTCAATCTTTTGGAGCCAAATGCGAAGTTAGGATAGAAAATGGCTATCCATTTTTATATAATAATGAAGAGCTAACAGAAAGAGCATCAAACAATGCAAAACTATTTTTGGGTGAAGAAAATGTTGTAGATATGGAGCTAAGAATGACGGCTGAAGATTTTGCATATTTTGCACAAAAAGTGCCAGCCTGTTTTTGGCGTGTGGGCGTAGGTTTTGAAAACGAGGAAGTTTTTAATCTCCACTCTCCAAACTTCAAAGCCAATGAAGATGCCCTCGAAACAGCCATTAAGACTACATCATGGCTTGCCTTTTGTGAACTGAAAAATCTTTAAAAACAAAAAAAGGGAACATCAGTTCCCTTTTTTTTACAATCTCATTTTAGCAACTTCTTAGTGATGATGCTCATCAGCGTCAGACTCTGCTTTATCTTGGTGTACAGTTCCGTATGCATGTTCTGGTTTTGCGTAAATTGAGTAGAGTTTTAGGGTCTCATCTCCAATATTTTTCACATTGTGCCATTTTCCGGCAGGCACCAAAATCACATCATCATCTTCGGCTTCTACTTGGAAGTCAAGATTATCTTCAGAATCGCCCATAAAGACCATCCCTTTTCCAGCTTCAACTCTTAGGAATTGCTCAATATCGTCATGAACTTCAAGACCAACTTCGCCACCCACTGGGATGGACATAATTGTAAGCTGCATAAACTCGCCTGTCCAAATTGCAGTTCTAAAAGTTTCGTTTTGAAGAGTGTAGTCTTCAATATTCAAAACTGTTGGTTCGCCACCAAAGTCTCTAAATTCCAAATCTAAATCCGTTTCCACCACTTCAGAACCTTTGATATTATCTTGATCATCAATTTCTTTCTGTGCTTTGTCTGAAGAACAAGAGAATAACACTAAACTTGCTGCTGTTAAAACAAAAAATAATTTTTTCATAATTTAAGGGTTTTTAATTAAACGACAATACATAATTATTTTCCGTTGCAAGTTAATATTTTTTCTTCAATTACCAAAACAATCAAAACCAAACAAATAAGCTTTAACGCTTTTTATTTTGCAAAAAATCTTCTACATTTGCAAGACAATAAAACACAATATGAAAAAGAAAGACCTTTTTATGATTCTCGGAGTAATAATATTTTTTGCTCCTTTCTTCATTTTCAGTTCTGTTTACACTCAATACATTGATATAAATAAGGCACACCCATTAATTATGGCATTCCTGAAGTTTGCTATTTTGGCTACTTTCGGCGAAGTGCTAGGTTTCCGAATTAAAACGGGCAAATATAATGCTCCCGGTTTTGGGATAATTCCAAGAGCCTTAGTTTGGGGTGTTTTGGGAGTTTGGATTGCTGTGGCAATGGGAGTTTTTAAGTTTGGGGTGCCAGCTTATTTATCAAAATTTGAAACGTTTAAAAATATAAATGAAGTTATGGCTGGCGATTTTACCCCATTAAAACTTTTTGGTGCATTTTGTATCAGCCTGATGATGAACACAACTTTTGCTCCTATTTTTATGACTATTCATAAAATTACAGACGCACATATTGGTAATTGCGATGGCAAAATAAAGTTTTTAATCACTCCACTTCCATTTGGTAAATTGATTTCGGAATTAAACTGGAAAGTTCAATGGGGATTTGTTTTCAAAAAAACTATTCCTTTTTTCTGGATTCCCGCACATACTATTACATTTATTTTGCCCGGAGATTTTCAAGTTCTATTTGCAGCACTATTGGGAATAGCACTCGGTTTAATCTTGTCCATTGCGGCTTTGAAAAGTAAATAATAAAAAACGATATATTATGAAAGAAACACCTATCCCTTACGAAACAGTAAGAAAAATCATTTCAGAAAGTCAGATATCTAGCATAGGAAAAGCTTCCATTCGCGAGGTAAAAAGACTTGTAGATGACATTGAGAAAGCCACCAATACAAAATTTGTAAAAATGGAAATGGGTATTCCTGGAATCCCAGCTTCGCAAATTGGAGTTGATGCTCAAATAGAGTCTCTAAAAAACAATGTTGCAGCCATTTATCCCGATATTGATGGTATTCCAGAATTAAAAAAGCAATCTTCTCTATTTTGCAAAAATTATATGGACATTGATATTAGTCCAGCAAGCTGTATCCCTACGGTGGGCTCTATGATGGGCGGCTTTGCCTCCTTTATGACCCTCTTGCGTTTGAACAAAGAGAAAGATACTACACTATTTATCGACCCCGGTTTCCCTGTTCAAAAACAGCAACATAGAGTTATGGGAGCTAAGTTTGAAACTTTTGATGTTTACCAATTCCGTGGTAAAAAACTTCGCGAAAAAATTGAATCAATTCTTTCAAAAGGGCATATTCATTCAATGATTTATTCTAATCCCAACAACCCTGCATGGATTTGTTTTACAGATGAAGAGTTGCAAATAATTGGCGAACTTTCGCGCAAATATGAGGTAACAGTATTAGAAGATTTGGCATACTTCGGTATGGACTTCCGTCAAGATTTTTCCATACCCGGTGAGCCACCATATCAACCCACAGTGGCTAAATACACCGACAATTATATTCTTTTTATTTCTAGCTCTAAAATATTTAGCTATGCTGGCGAAAGAATTGGGATTATGGCAATTTCGGATAAACTTTTCAACACCAAATCAGATGACTTAGTGCCATTTTTCGGAACTCCATACTTTGGTCGTGCTATTGTTTACGGTACAGTTTATAGTCTAAGTGCTGGAACATCACACTCGGCTCAACACGCCTTGGCTGCAATTTTCAAAGCCTGTAATGAGGGAACATACAACTATCGTGATGAGGTTATAGACTATGGCGAAAAAGCTAAAATCATGAAAAAAATGTTCACCGACAATGGCTTCAAAATTGTTTATGACACCGATGTTGACAAACCCATTGCAGATGGTTTCTACTTCACCATTTCATATCCCGGATTTAGTGGCGAAGAACTTATAGAAGAGTTTTTATATTACGGAGTTAGTGCCATTTCGCTTTCAATAACAGGTAGCGAAAGATCAGAAGGATTGCGTGCATGCGTATCTTTGGTTGACCGTTCACAATTCCCCGATTTGGAATATAGATTGAAAAAATTCAACGAACATCATCAAAAATAATTGATAAAAAATACCAAAAAGAACTCTCGTTTCCGAGAGTTCTTTTTGTTTTACACCAATTTCCAGCATTTGTCATGCTGAGCTCCGATAGATAAAATAATACCATAAATTGTATTTACAAAGCATTGTAATTAATTGTTAATTACATATAACTACTTGCAAGATTCGTAAATATTCAGTATATTCACACGCAAGACAATGTTAACTATTAACCAAAACACAAAAATTATGAAATTAAAATTACAAAATTTAATCGTATTGGCTATATTCATGGCTATTGGCTTAGGACTAAAAGCCCAAGAATTGACCCCCGAATTTGAATTTACTCTCTATTTTGAAGATGCTGCCGGAAATAGAGATAGTGTAATTTTAGGCTATGGACCAGGTGCAAGTAGCCAAGTGGACGCTGATTATGGTGAAATAAACATTATTGATCAAGAGTGGGATAGTTTATTTGATGTTAGAATAACCGATGAGTATTTTGCAAAATATTATGCACAAACCACAGGGGATGAAACATTCCATCTAAAACGACAGATAGTGGATATAGAAGGATATCACTCTCCTTCTTTAATTGACATAAAGACAAGTTTTTTACCGCTAGCTTTGTCATGGGACTCTACTCTGTTTTTAAACAATTCAAAAATTGAAGGTTCGTTTTTTTCAATGTATATTAATTGGGGGGATATGGGACCAGGAGTGTTTTATCTGTCAAGAATGAGTTCTTTTGAAATATTTCCAGCTAGCGACTATACTCATAATGGAGAGCCTCTTTATCAGCTATTTTTCTCATTTGCAGATAAGAGTGCATTTAAGATTGGCGTCGAAAACATAGAAACAGATAAGTATAATATTTACCCCAATCCATTTACAGACAGTTTCCAAATTGAGGGAATAGAAAATCATAGCATTAAAGAGTTAAATGTTTTTGATTCCTTTGGGCGACTTCAAAAAACTGTTTTGAACGAAAACAGAATAGGCTTGCCCAATGCTGCATCTGGAGTCTATTTTGTATCTCTACTATTTGAAAAAGAGGGCTTACTAAGCGAAAAGAAATTAAAAATATTTAAATTATAAACATTAAGATTATGAGAACAATATTATTTGCATTTTTCGCAACAATACTGATAAACACCTTGGTTTATTCACAGCAAAACTGTTTGTCTTTTAGTACGACAAACACAAT
>JAAYKF010000190.1 GCA_012522535.1 Bacteroidales bacterium | reverse complement strand
TGCACCAAGCCTTTTCCAAAAGAGCGTCGTCCTATCACAAAACCCAAATCATTGTCCTGCACAGCTCCTGCCAATATTTCGCTTGCCGATGCCGACCAGTCGTCCATTAGAACAGCAAGTTTCATATCCAAAAACTTACCATTTCGGCGAGTTTTATACTCCTCCCTATTCTTCATTCTGCCCTCGGTATAGACAATCATTCTCTCTTTGGGCATAATCATTTCGCAAATATGAACAGCCGCATCCAAAAAACCACCCGAATTGCCTCTAAGGTCGATTATCAGATTTTTAGCACCTCTGTTTTTCATCTTCGAAACGGCAGTTTCAAACTCTCTTGCAGTGGTGGCCGAAAATTGACTAATTTTCACATATGCCGTTTGAGGATTTGCCATAAAAGCTACATCTACGCTATATAGAGGTATCACATCGCGGACAATTTCAAATGGAATTAACTGATTTACACCACTACGTTTTATCTCTACTTTAACCTTAGTTCCTTTGGGACCTTTCAGTTTTTTTATAACATCACTATCTGCTATCTCAACGCCAGCAACGTTTTCACCATCTACAATAACAATTCTGTCGCCAGCCATAATTCCAAGTTTTTCCGACGGACCACCGCTAATGGTGTTTACCACCGTGATGGTATCGCTGAAAATATTAAATTGTATTCCAATGCCATGAAAATTGCCCATCATCTCTTCGCTCATTTCCAAAAACTCTTCGCGACTAATATAACTTGAATGAGGGTCTAAATGCTGCAGCATTCCATTTATAGCGTCCGAAATCATCTTCTCCCTATCCACACTATCCACATAATTCTGCTCGGCATAGTCGATAATTGCATCCACTTTATTGCCATTATAATTGTGGGCTGGAGCAACAATTTGTGTAATATTATTATTGGGTATAATAAGCGTTCCAACAAGCACCCCAAGTGCCAACGCAACGAAAATGAAAAGTGATTGTATTAAGTAAAAACGATTTTTATTTTCCATATCTACAATATATATTTAAGCCATTTATAGGAATTTCTTAATTAGAAATGCAAAGCTATATCTTTTTTGGCTCTAATGGCGGAGTTTTCTCTATTTTTTCAAAAACAACAAAGCACAAGCTCTTGCATCTGAAAGTGCTTCGTGATGATTTAATTCAATATTCATAATATTGCAACAATAACTCAAATTGGCTTTAGCAAAGCCCTTTTGCCGATATATTTTCATGGTGCAATCCCATTTTTCGGGCAAGCTCAATTCACTATAATTAAGATTGTATAAATCCATACTGGATTTTAACACTCCCCTATCAAATGACTCATTATGTGCTACTATGTTTTTTCCTAAAAGTCGTTTTTTAATTTCAGGGTAAACCTTATCAAAGCTTCCCACTTGGGCAGTATCTTCAGGTTCTATTCCATGAACTCTAATATTTTGATACCAATATTCATTGCCCGGAGGCTGAATTAAACTATGAAATTCATCCACTATAATTCCATTTTCCACACTCACAATTCCCACCGAACAGCAACTATTTCTATATCCAGTGGCAGTTTCAAAATCTATGGCTACAAACGATTTCATAAAATATATTTTAAACCCTACAATTAAAGAATAAAAGTAAGAAAAAATGCCAACAAAACCCTAAAAAAAAGACTTTTAACTTTTATTTCATATTCTAAAATGAGATTTTGGGGATAATTATCGTAAAAATGTCTAATTTTATGCAAAATTAAAAATATAAAACATGAAAAGACTTGGTATTATTATCACTTTAGCACTGATTATGATTGTTTCAAACTCAAATTCGCAAGACTTTAAAGATGCCCGCATAGCCATTCGGAGGTCATCAACGCCGGTTATGACACCAGAATTTATGTGGGACTTGGGTCGCATTAGCGATATTCAAATTTCGCCCGATGGAAAAAACATCCTATTTGGCATTGGCGAATATAGCATTAAAGAAAACAAAGGAAACAGAAACCTATATTTAATGCCCATTGGTGGCGGAACACCAAAAAAACTCACAGATAGTAAAAGCACTATTTACAATGCCATTTGGCGACCTGACGGGAAGAAAATAGGCTATCTATCTTCCGAAAAAAATGGCGTGCAAATTTGGGAAATGAACCCCGATGGAAGTGGCAAATCACAAGTTAGCAATATTATTGGTGGAATTTCATCTTTTAGTTATGCACCAAGTTTAAAATATATTCTTTTTGTAAAAAGAGTGAAAATCGACCAAAATGTTCAAGATATGCACCCCGACCTTCCAGAGGCTAATGTGCTGATTTATGACGACTTAATGTATCGTCATTGGGACTCGTGGAGCGATGGACATTATAATCACTTATTTTTGGCACACTACGAAGATGGCATGATTTCTTACGATTACGATATTATGAAAAATGAGCCTCACGACTCGCCCATGGCACCACATGGCGGCATGGAGCAAGTGGCATGGAGTCCAACGGGTTCGCACATTGCCTATGTGAGTAAAAAAATGACTGGAAAAGAATATGCCACAAGCACAAATAGCGATATCTATCTATATGAAGTTCAAGGAAGAACTACTAAAAATATCAGCAGCTTCAATCCTGGCTACGATATGAACCCAGTTTTTTCGCCCGATGGGCAATATATCATATGGAACAGCATGAAAAAGCCCGGTTTTGAAGCCGATAAAAAAAGTATTACATTATATCATATAGAAAGCGAAACTGCCGAAGATTTATCAGCTAATTTCGACCAAGATGCCGATAATTTTGTTTGGTCTGACGACTCCAAAACTGCATATTTCATCAGTGGTACAAAGGCCACATATCAAATATATTCTTTAGATATTGCCACACGCGAAATAAAACAAATTACAACAGGCAGACACGACTATACCGAATTAAAATGGGCTAATAAAAAGACACTAATTGGAGCTAAAATGTCCATGTCGATGCCCACAGAAATATTTTCTATAAACATTAAAAAGGGAGATGAAAAACAGCTAACAAATGTCAACACCGAAAAACTTGAATCTATTACCCTTGGCGAAGTTAAAGAGCGTTGGGTGAAAACCACCGATGGAAAAGATATGTTGACTTGGGTTATTTATCCACCTGAATTTGATGCAACAAAAAAATACCCCACATTGCTATATTGCCAAGGCGGACCGCAAAGTGCTGTTAGTCAATTCTTTTCCTATCGTTGGAACTTCCAAATGATGGCGGCAAACGGTTATATTGTTGTAGCTCCAAACCGTCGAGGACTACCCACTTTTGGCAGCGAATGGAACGACCAAATTAGCTTGGATTATGGTGGACAAAATATGAAAGACTATTTGTCAGCCATAGACGATGTTGCCAAAGAAGACTATGTTGATGCCGACAGACTTGGGGCTGTGGGAGCCAGCTACGGCGGATTTTCGGTTTACTGGCTTGCAGGAAATCACGACAAGAGATTTAAAGCCTTTATTGCACACTGCGGAATGTTCAACTTCCAGAGCTGGTACGCCACCACCGAAGAGATGTTTTTTGCTAACCACGATTTAGGCGGAGGATATTGGGAAAAAGAGCGTCCAAAAAGCTACGACTTTTCACCACACAACTTTGTTGGAAACTGGGATACCCCTATATTAGTAATACATGGTGGCAACGACTTTAGAATCCCCTATACCGAAGGAATGCAGGCTTTTAATGCAGCACAACTTCAAGGTATTCCTAGTAAATTTTTATATTTCCCCGAAGAAAACCACTTTGTTACAAAACCACAAAATGCCGTTGTTTGGCAAAGAGAATTTTTCAAATGGCTAAACGAATATTTAAAAAAATAATCATCGAAAATGAAAAAATATAGAATCTTCTTTACCTTTATTATCTTAAATTTATTTGCAATAAACAACCTTACTGCTGGATGGATTATTGTGGAAAAAAAGCTTACCCCACAAGGACTTTCCACCCATGACACTATTTATGTGCAAAACAACAAAATGAGATCTGGGGGTAAAGAAGCCAGCTATATTTACGACTTAAATAGAAACAGGGTTAGCATCATCAACAATTTCTACAAAACCTATTGGACAGGCACACCCGAGGAGTATCGCCTGGGAGTGATTGAAGGCTTGAAAGAGGAAATTGATGTTATGGTGGCTAAATTTCCCAAGGAAAAACAAAAAGAGGCTCGCGAAAACTTTGAAGCTGTATTAATGGTCTTTGATACCAACGACGGAAATCCCAAACCCGAAGATAAAGTTAGCTATAAGAAAATAGTAGATAAAACAAAAGTTTTAGGCTACGAAACTCAGCGATACGACTTCTATCTAAAAGGTGAAAAGAAAATTACAATATGGGTAAGTCCAAAAATTGATATTAGCAGAGATTTAGATATGGATAAATATACAAAATTCATGCTTAAAATGATGAATAACAATCCAAATTTGTCCATAAAAACTGCCCCTGAATATGCCAAACTTATCAAAAATGCATATCCGCTAAGAACAATAGAATATCTTGGCAGTCAAGAAATTGTTGGAGAGGTAGTTTTAGTGGAAAACAAAAGACTACCCGAAAGCCTATTTACTGTAAATCAATCATTTAGACAACTTACTTTACCCGAATTAATTCGATCAATTAGAAAGAAAAACTAGTTCAAAATGAAACGTTTTTTAATCATACTAAGCATTCTTATTTTCTCTGTTCAACTCGCCTACGCTCAATGCCCTTTCAACGAAGTTAATTGTGCCTATGGTTGCTGGCGACATCACGATGAAGATGGCGATGGCTACTGCGATTTTTCAATTTTAGAAGGCTCGGCATTGCAGGCAAATATTGAGGCAAAAAACAAAGCTTTGAATGAGAAAAATGAAGCTGAAGAAGAAAAAGTCAAAGAAAAAGAGAGTAGCATAAATGATGAAAAAACTGCCATAAAAGAGACAGAAACTAAAATAGATATAACTGAAGAAAGAGCAATTGAGGAAGAAAACAGCACAGATACATTAATTAGTGAAGTAGAAGAAATTAAGCCCGAAATAGTAGATGGAAATAATTGTAAAAACCTAAGTGGCAACTACAATCTGATGAGTATCTCTCTAATCACTCTCCTACTCTATTTTGCCACTGCACTTTTAGTCCGTTTCAAGAAGCTAAAAAAGATTTATCACAGAAGATTGTGGAATACACTCCTTTTAATAACATTTTTGGTTTCCGGACTTTTGGGCTTCATATTGGTAATACAGTTAAATTACGGCTTTGCCACCACTTGGATAAAATCTTTTTTATATTGGCACGTACAATTTGGAATATCCATGACAATAATATCCATTATTCATATTGTATGGCATCTAAGCTATTTCAAAAGGATATTCAATAAAGTGAAAAATTAAATTCTTTCGTATTGTGATAACCTGCAAGAACTTCCCGACCTTGTAGGTTTAAAACCAAGCCTCCACGCTATTTTCGGAGCTTACTTTTTGCCATGCACTTCAGTATATTCAATAAAACTAAGGTTTACAGTTTTGCAACTCAAAATAGAGTTCACGGCAGAGCCATGCATCGGTGGCAGCATAAATAATTTGAGACTCACTCAATGGAAAATTGTCCCAATTGCTAAGTTGTTGCCTTTTACTAATTTTCCTACCAAAAACTCTAGCCGTAAGAGTTCTCAGTCCAGCTTCTAAAATTCCACGCTCCTTACTCAAAACTGTCAAATCAAAGGATGCTTCAGTTTGCACTTTATGATATTTATAAATCTTTTTCACATCATCTCTAATAGCTACTCCAACTTTTAGATATTTGGGAGACTCCAAAAACTCCTTAAACTTGCCCTTTATGGGAAATCTTTTCACATGAAAAATGTAAACTTTTTCAGAACTGGCAATTTGTATTATGGCAATGGAATTGCTTTTGCCCGACACAAAAACAGGCTTGGTTTCTGTATCAAATCCAAAAATATCTTCTTGCATCAGTTCTTCTGAGGCTATTTCAGCATCTTCGGCATTAGTAACAATAATTGTCTTGCCCGTATAGGCAATTGATGGCATATCCTTTATAAGGTGCTTAGGTATTATCTGTGTCAAATTTAAAAATCTTCAAAGTGAGGCATCTGTTTTCTTCCAAAACTTGGAGCTTCAACAATTCCTCTTAGTTTAAGTAAAGTTTGGTATGGTGTATCTCGAATAAACATATTTACAATAGACTTGGGTATGCTACCTGCAGGATCGGCAAGGCTATAAAATTCAATTTTAACTCTATTGGCATCCAAGGGCGTTAGCACATATGTACTTTTGGCATCTGTCATTCTCACATTTCCATTTGTTGGAATGCTATTATCGATAATGGACGTAAAGGTAACAGTAACAACCTTAGTTCGCTTGTTTTGGGTCATCACATACCTATAAACCATATCACGATTTGTTACAGGCCAAGGCATCTTCAACTCAACATAAACAACACCTCTAAAGGGACTCTCCTTTTTTACAAGCTTAGCTTTAGTGCAATTATACACCCAGTTTGTAAAATTATCCACATCATCAAAAACATACAATATACTTCCTATATTGCTCTTAATTATTGCTTCGCTTTTAAATTCTTTAAATTTAGATATATCCGTCTTGCGCGTCCAAACCTTGATTCCATTTTTATCAAACTCAAATTTCCACCCAGCATCTTTAGCTGAAACAAAGGCTAAAGAAGAAACCATTACGATGAATAAAAACTTTTTCATAATATTAAAATTTTGAAACAAATATAATATAAAAACCTATATTTATCAAATTTTATTGTTTGTTTCGGACAATTATTTCTTATTAAATCATAAAATATGTACTTTAGTCAGATTTCGCAACAATATAAAGAAAGCAAATAAATTAAAATCTTAATTGCTTAATAAACAAGTGATTGCAGAAACATTGAAAAATAATTCAATTTTCTTTCGTTTTTTTTCAATTTTATTTGGCTATTTCAAATAAAAAGTATAATTTTGCACTCTCAATAAAACAGTGATAGTTCTTTGTTTTTGGAGAGATGGGTGAGTGGCTGAAACCAACAGTTTGCTAAACTGTCGTACTCGCAAGGGTACCGAGGGTTCGAATCCCTCTCTCTCCGCTCATTCATTCTGAATCGAATATAAAGTTTCGGGGTATGGCGCAGTCCGGCTAGCGCACCTGCTTTGGGAGCAGGGGGCCGCAGGTTCGAATCCTGCTACCCCGACTTTTTTTTATCAAATATCTGGTTCCATGGCTCAGCTGGATAGAGCAACCGCCTTCTAAGCTGTAGGTCAAAGGTTCGAATCCTTTCGGAATCACACTAACAAAAAAGCATTGATTTCAAATAATCAATGCTTTTTTTGTTTAAGACAAATAAACACTTCAAGCCCCAATTTGAAGTGAAGAAATAATACCTTATTAAATTAACATTGTAATCTTCATAAATTATACTAAAAACATTCTCATTTTTAAACTAAAAGATTAATTTTGAAAAAAATATGCAATATGAGTCCAATTATTGAATTTAAGAATTTAGATGTATATCAAAAAAACATATTGGTTTTATCGGGTATAGATTTGAGCATAGACAAAGGTGAGTTTGTTTATTTTACCGGAAAAACTGGAACTGGAAAATCGAGCTTAGTGAAAGTAATGTACGCCGACCTGCCTGCACAAGGCGACAAAGCACAAGTTGCAGGAATTGACCTATTGAAACTCAAAAACAAAAACATTCCAACACTTAGAAGAAAATTAGGAATCGTTTTTCAAGATTTTCAACTGCTATACGACCGCTCGGTGCACGACAATCTTGTATTTGTTATGAAAGCCACCGGCTGGAAAGACAAAAACAAAATGCAAGAGAGAATTAATGAAGTGCTTGCCATGACAGGCTTGGGAACAAAAGGATTCAAGATGCCACATCAGCTTTCGGGCGGCGAACAGCAGAGAGTTTGCATAGCACGAGCACTGATTAACGAACCTGAAATTATTTTGGCCGACGAACCCACAGGAAACTTAGATCCCGAAACATCCGTGGAAATTATGGAAGTTCTTCACAATGTTGTAAACAAAGAGGGACGAACAGTGGTGATGATTACCCACGACTATATGATGTTGGAAAAATACCCCTCCAGAACAATACGCTTCCAAAATGGCGGAGTTGAAGACTCTGAACAAAAAGAGACGGAAAATATAGCAGAAAATCAAATCATTGAAGATGAGATTGATGTTGTAGAAGAAAATATGGAAACAGAAATTGACACCCAAGTCTTTGAAGAGAATATTGCCGAACAAGATAATTTTGAAGATGATGAAATAATTGAAAATGAATCCATAGAATCTTCATCCGAAGAAACAACATATATTACAGAAGAAGACGAGCTTCCTGGACTTTATGACGATGAAGCTTTTGAAGAAGATTTGCCCGAGGAAGGGATAGTTCAAGAATCAGCTGAAATCTTCGAAGAGGAAATTGACGATATTGTTGAAGACAACCATGAAGACGAAGATGAAGAGGAAGAAAACAGCGACAATCCTTTAGACTTCATTCAAGAACAAGATATTTTTGATTTTGGTGATGATGAAAAATAGCACCACAATTTCGTAAACTAAAATAACAAACAATGAGAAAAATTATAAAATATTCAAGTGTGGCACTTTTGCTTGTACTTATTTCGTGCAACACACAAAAATCAAGTAAAACTAAAAACAGTAATTTAGTGAATAATACTGTAGTTAATTACAAGGATGGACTAATTGATTTCAGCTTTGACTACTTCAAACAACTTGTAAAAACCGACAATAAAAACATTTGCACCTCGCCACTATCACTATCTTTAGCCATGGGAATGATTTATGAGGGTGCCGATGAAAACACATATGCACAAATTGCCAATGCAATGAATTTCCCTGCCGATATTTCAAACTTCTACAATACAGTTTCGGAATATTATAGCCAAATTGAAGCTATGTCAGCTGATACAAATATGGAAATGAATATTGTGAACAGAGTTTATATTGAAGAGAGTTTAAAGGTAAATTCAAAATATATAAACAATGTTTCCAAAAATTTTAAGGCTAAGGTAGAAGATGTCAATTTTAT
>JAAYKF010000024.1 GCA_012522535.1 Bacteroidales bacterium | reverse complement strand
TTAGCCTACACCTTTACAGATACATTCTGGTTTTCGGCAGTTGAAGGCGAAGTTTATGCCATGTCGTCTATGTTTACAGCTTTAGTCTTTTGGATGATTCTGAAATGGGAAAGAGAAGCCGACCAAAAAGACTCATTACGATGGTTAGTTCTCATTGCATATATGATTGGCTTGTCCATTGGAGTTCACCTGCTAAACCTGCTTACAGTTCCAGCAATTGTGATGGTTTATTATTTCAAAAAATATGAAAACCCAAGTTGGAAAGGTGGAATTACAGCCTTTTTGCTAAGCATAGTTATTCTTGGCGGAACGCTTTATGGAATTATTCCTTTAGTGGTGAAACTTGCTGGTGGAATTGAAATTTTCTTTGTAAACTCTCTTGGATTACCCTTTAATAGCGGCACAATATTCTATTTTGCCCTACTGATTGGTGGAATTATTTTTGGATTATACTACACTCGCAAAAAGCTTAAACCTGTTTTAAACACCATAATTCTTGCATTTGCATTTATCCTAATAGGCTATTCGAGTTTCTTTATCCTAATAATTCGTTCCAATGCCAACACCCCCATCGACGAAAATAATCCCGAAGATGCTGTGGCACTTTTGGCATATCTAAATCGCGAACAATATGGCTCCACTCCTCTTTTCCATGGGCAATATTATAACGCTCCAGCAATAAAGTTTGAAGATGGAAGTCCATTTTATGTACGCGATACAAATGCTAAAAAATATATTGTTTCGGACGACAGAAAAGGAACAATTCCTGTTTACGACAAAAGATACACTACCATTTTCCCACGTATGTGGAGTAACCAGCAAGCACATCATGCCACCTACTATAAAGATTGGGCTGGAATAAAAGGCGACCCCGAAAGTAGAAGAATACCCACCATGCGACACAATCTGAAATTCTTTAAAGATTATCAGTTGGGATATATGTACATGAGGTATTTTATGTGGAATTTTGTGGGACGACAAAACGACACCCAAGGTATGGGCGGTATTTTGAATGGAAACTGGATTTCGGGAATTAAATTCATCGACGAAATGCGTCTTGGACCTCAAAGCAATATCCCGCCAAGCATGCAAAGCAAAGGTAGAAACACATACTTTTTCTTACCGCTAATTCTTGGTTTAATAGGGCTTTTCTATCACTTTTATAAGAATAGTAAAGATGCCATTGTGCTTACTCTACTCTTTTTTATGACAGGTTTTGCCATTGCAATATACCTAAATATGTACGCCTATCAGCCGCGTGAGCGAGATTATGCCTTTGCTGCCTCGTTCTACGCCTTCGCCATGTGGATAGGAGTTGGAACTTTTGCTATATACGATGGATTGAGAAAAAAGATAAATCCAACTTTTGCAGCCTCTGCAAGCTTTGTGGCTACACTCTTTTTAGTGCCAGTTTTAATGGCAAGTCAGAATTGGGACGACCATGATCGCTCCAATAGATACACAGTATTGGCAATCGCCTCCAACTACCTAAACTCCTGTGCTCCCAACGCCATAATTTTCACCAATGGCGATAATGATACCTTCCCTCTTTGGTATGCCCAAGAAGTGGAAGGAATTAGAACAGATGTGCGAGTGTGCAACCTAAGTCTCTTAAACACAGACTGGTACATCGACCAAATGCTCAGAAAAGCATATGAGTCGGAACCTGTGCCAATGCAAATGACTTGGGACAAATATAAGCAAGGTACACGCGATTATATGCCCGTTTTTGCACAAGGAGCCGAAGCTCAAAACATAAAAGATGTTGTAAACACAATTTTAGACGACTCTAAGATGGCAATTTTTAGCAATAACAAAAGAATGAATTTTGTTCCTACACAGAAATTATATCTGGAAGTGGATTCAGCAAAAGTTGTCAGTAATGGCACCGTTTCGCCAGAAGAAGCCGAATTTATAGTTGACAGAATTGAGTGGGAAATACCAGTTTCAATAGTTCAAAAAAACATGATTGCCATGATGGATATTTTGGCAAACTTCAACTGGGACAGACCCATATACTACGCCTCCACAACTGGAAATGATGCCTATTTCGGTCTTCAAGATTATTTCCAATTGGAAGGTTTTGCATACAGACTTGTGCCCATTAAAACCACCAAAGACCCCGATGATATTTTCATTGGACGTGTTAACACAGATGTACTGTACGACAATGTAATGAACAAATTTACATGGGGTGGTTTAAACGATCCTAGAATATATATTAATGAAGATAATTCTAGATTAACAATGACCATTAAAACAATTTTTGGTCGATTGGCTGAAGCCCTTGAAATGGAAGCACATCTACTTGCAGAAGAGGGTGAGGTTGAAAAAGCAATGAAGCTTTTAGATAAAGCAACAAATGTTTTAGATGAAGCTATCGCCCTGATGCCCAACCACTTACTACCCTACAACTATTTCAATTTACCCATGGCAGAAACTTATTTTGCCATAGCTAATACCATCGACAGTGTGGATGCCAACGCTGGCACAAAGGCCGAGAAATCGAGAATAAAAGCTAGGGATATTTTAGAAATTATGATTTCTAATAGTCAAGCCGAATTGGACTATTATTTATCATTTAAAGCTAAATTCGTTCATCTTGTAGATCGTGAAATTCAACAAAATTTGGGAATTTTACAAAGAATTTCTGCCATTGCCGAAGAGTTTGACGATGTAGAAATTTTCAGCAAAGCAAGCGATGCCTTCCAAGAAGCTTATACTCCATGGGTTTCCAGAAGAGGCGGATATATGTAGCCACACCATATGGGCTTAATTGAAAAAATAGCAAAAACTTTATCGCCTTCTCATCTTATTTGGGAGGGCGATAAAACTAATAAGGCTATTTATCTTACATTTGATGATGGTCCTACGCCCCAATTATGCGAAAAAATTTTGGAGATTCTTGAAGAAAAAAACATAAAAGCTAATTTTTTCTTAGTGGGTGAAAATGTAAAAAAACATCCAGAGCTTTTTCAAAAAATAATTGCTCAAGGGCACGGTATTGGAAATCACACATATAACCATCTGAAAGGCTGGAAAAGCAATTGGTTTAATTATACAAAAAACACACTAAAAGCATCGCAACTAATTGATTCAAATCTGTTTAGACCTCCTTATGGCAAAATTAAAGCATCGCAAATAAGAGTTCTTAAAAAGAGATTTTGCATTGTGATGTGGAGTGTTCTGACTTACGATTTCGACAAAACAGTGAGCAAGGAGAAGTGTTTAAAAAATGCACTAAAAGCCAAACCGGGAAGTATTGTTGTTTTCCACGACAATATAAAAGCAGCCGAAAATATGCTCTATGCCCTCCCTAAATTTATTAACCACTACCTTGAAAAAGGATATAAATTTAAAGTTTTATAGATAAAATAGGCTCATTATTACAAACAGCTTTATTTTCTAATTCTATAAAATCATACTCAGCTTTTGACACAAACAAATCTCCTTCAATAGAATCGAGTTTATTAATTGTCGTTCTGATGGCATGTTCAGATTGATCTATCCCAATCCAGCTTCTGCCATTTGTTTGAGCGGATTTTAATGTAGTACCTGAGCCGCAAAAACAGTCAAGAACAATACTGTTTTCATTAGAAGAAGTACGAACAATTAGATCTAATAAATCAGAATTTTTCTCCGTAGGATATACTGGGTATTGAGGGTCTTTATATTCCCATATATCTTGAACGCGTTTACCTTCCCTTTCATCAGCAAAAATTATTTTTCTTGGATTACCTGTAGAAGACCACTCAATTAATCCTTCTTTATCCCATTGTTCTAATGTTTCAACGTCTGTTCTCCAATGTCTGCCTTTTGGTGGTAAAATCCCTTTAAATGCTTGATTTGATTTTCCTTTTTCTGTTTCACAGGGAGCATGAATAGGCACAGTAGTGTATCTTCTTCCATCTTCATTTATTTTTGGAAAAAGTTTTTCATAATCTTTTTCAGTATATTTCTCTCTTGGCTCATTCCATATTGGTTTGCTTGATTTTGTATAAAAAAGAATAAGGTCTTTAATATTTCCATAGCCAAGTCGATTAAAATTTTTCGGATTACACTTTATTCTTGTAATATCATTTCTGAAGTTCTCTATACCAAAAACTTCATCCATTAATATTTTTACATAATGTCCAATTTTATAATCTATGTGGAGATAGATAGAGCCTTGCTCCGACATTAGTTCTTTTAATAAAAGCAATCTTTGTTTAATAAAATCTAAAAAATCTGTTCCTAACAACTTGTCTGAGTATGCTATATCTCCATTTTTTGAATTACTTATTGTTGAAGCACGACCATCTGTAATAGTGAATGTGCCACCTGTTGCAAAAGGCGGATCAATATAAACCAAATCTATTTTCCCTTTTAAATCCTTTTCGTTCAACAAGTAATTTAAAGCCTTAATATTTTCAGATTTTATTATTAGATTTCTCATGTTTTCAAATTTGATAAAGAAACTCTCTTAAAACAAGAGCACTCATTATATTGTATTCTTTGTATGTCTCAGTAATTGACTTATACATTTTATTTCCACTCTCAATAAATAGTACACCATCAAGAATAGCTACTTTAATTGCTTTAACTCCTTTTGCTTGAATTGTGCTAATTGCGTCATTGAATTGTGCATTTTGATGCCCTCCAAAATCAGTTAAAAACTTAGCTTAACCAATTACATATTTACCATTAAATCTACCAACAAAATCTAAGCCTTTATTATGATTATATCCTAAATGTTCTCTGGCAAAATTCATCAATGCATTGTCGCTAGCGTCTAAAATTGCATCTTCTTTATTGCTTAAAAACACTTCTTCTGAAACAGGTTCAACACCTAAAGATTTTCTTTTTAACCAATCACGAAACATTGGACCTATTTGACGATTAGTTTCTTTAGGTTCACTACATCTTTCGAAAATCTTATTGAGTCCCATTTCATATAATCGTCCACAAATTCTATTTATCGTTCTTGGATTTCTATCAATTGCAGAGCTGTCTCTTTTAAGATAAGCAATATAGCTGTCTTTTATCGGAAACAAATCAAATTTCAACAGCTGCCTAATTAATAGGTCATTATCTTTATTCTTGAACGACTTTTCAACCTCAGCCCAAATATCACAATCAATAGTCCTTATTCCTTCTGGTATGGTAGGATAAACCTGAAACAAGTCATCTAAATACGATCTTTGATTGGCATACTCTATGCTTAATTTAATCCATTTATTCATAACTACGAGCTCACTGCTTTCATTTTAATATTTTTATTTTAGTATAATCCTAAAAATTCTACTCAAAAACAAATATACAATTTTATCTAACAAATTGTATGCTTTTTTTTACTATGTTTTTTTATAAACATGAAAAGACTTTTAAAGATATTTTGGTTCAATATAATAAGTAAATATCGAAACCAAACAATTAGTGTCGTTGATTGACGACAAAATTGACTTGCAATTGTGGACAAGAGACGACAAAACTAATATAAAAACCCAAACAACCACAGTGGAATTTTCTTTCCTCTACTATTTTCAATGTCGTCGGCGGCAATTAGATAATTTTCTATATTTTCCACTTGTTTGCTTCCTTTCGATTTTCCGCCAACTTCTATGGTTAGTTTTAAATCTTCAATATAAAAATCAGATTTTTCTGGAAGTGAAACTTTATAGTTTGCATTGAGAAGTTGTGATAGCAAAAAGCTCTCTATGACACTACCAATATTTACATCCTTTTTTAGTGAATGGCTCCAATTGGGGTTTTCTAAAAATAATTTATCAGGCTTCTGAAGCGTGGAAACTCCCTTTCCATAAGCCATAAGCGGATTTATCAATTTGGCTTTTTCCAATAAAACTATCCAGTAATAAATTGTATCTCTACTAACATCTAATTTGCGAGCTAAGGAAGAAATATTTGGTTTGAAGGGTGCAGATTCAGCAATTACACCCAAAAGTTTTTTCAACTTAAAGGCTGTTTTCACATCATAAGCTTCCATCATTGCCAAGTCGTTTTCTATAATTGCATTTATAACTTGATTGAGTTTTTTCAGGGTGCTTTCTTCTTTTTCGCGAAGTGAAAACGGGAAATAGCCTGTTTTAAGATAGCTTTTAAAAAGTGGCAATGGATGTCTTACTTGATTCAGAATTTTTTCCACATAATCAAAAGCCCCTTTTTGAATTTCGGAAAGCGAAATTGCTGGTATCTCTTTTATAAGATTATTCATCTCTAAATATTCTCTAAATGACAAGCCAGGCAGCTCGTATGAGATTAGTCGGCGACTTAAATCTGCTTCACCTTTATAAATATCGATTATTGAGGACGAAGTGAAGACAATTTTCAGGTCTGGATAACCATCATAAATGTTTTTTATTTCTGTGGACCACTGTGGATATTTGTGTACCTCGTCGATAAAAAGATAACGTCCACCATTTTTGTAGAAAGAGACAGCTGTATCAAAAAGAGTGTTGGAGTAGAACCAATAGTGGTCGGCAGTAAGATACAATGAATCTTTTCTGCTCTTCAAAATATACTTTATATATTGTAGCATCAATGTGGTCTTTCCCACACCACGCGAGCCTTTTATGGCAATCAATCTTTGATTCCAATCAATCTTATTAATAAGAAATCTAAAATATTGATTATTGATATTTCTTATAATATTGTCGTGATATTCATACAACTTGTCCATAATATTGTAGCTTTATGCCGACAAAGATAATATAATTTTGTAGTTTAACAACGACAATTTAAGATAATTTGTTTTTTATCGCTACAAATCTGACAAATATTGTTAAAAACAAAGATTAATCAATCAGGAATTTACTATTTCGGCAGTCTGATAACGAAATTTTAGAAGCCCAGTTTTGTAATTTGATACAGGAGTGTTCTTTACCTATTTTGTATTTTTCAATTCGTTGTCAATAAATGCTTTTAATTTTGCCTTATCAGGTAGTTGCAGTTGATACTTGCTTACAAAAATATCCAAATCGCTCGTCAACTGATATACATTTTTTTTATTTTATCTGTTTCCATATTATTTATTTTTGTTAAATTAAAAAAACTTTTTTTGCTTATTGCTTATCTATATTTCTAAGCCAATGTTCTATATCAGATCGTTGGTTTTTTGACAAGCGTATTTCATTTTTAACATCAATATACATTGGTGCAGGATATTTCTCAATAGCCAACCAAATAAACTGACTGTGAATCTCTAACAATCTATCTTCCATTTCTTTTAGGTTTGACTGAATTAATTCAATAGATGCTGAGTCTTTATATTGAACCAATGCTTGGTAGAACATTCTAATTAGGGCTGCATTGTAAGTTTTCTTCAAATCTTTCGAATTGATTTCTTTTAGATGTTGAAAAAAAGAACTATCAGGAAAGTATCGCACAGCCCATAATGCATGAAACTTATCATCTCTTTTTGTTGATTTTAATTTATCAAGAATTAATTCTACGTCTTGTTGGTTTTTATATTTAGCCAATGCTATAAGACCACTTATGTTATTTTCATTTACTACAATTTCTCGAATTCTTTCATAATAATCTTTTCTTGGAGAAATGCTCAATAGAAGTAAGTCTTTCGCATTTAAATTGATATTTTGACCAAAAATCAAAATACTGTCAATTATATTTTTTTCATTATTTGATAATTTATAGGCATGCTCGTCTATATCTTCGCTTGTAAGCATTTCTATAAAATAATCTATAACACTTTTCGTCGCAACCATGCAGCCAATTACGTGGTTTACAGATGCCGTATCGTATAAATGGTCAATTATTATATTTGTAAAATCTACATTTTCCCTATACGTTAGCGATTCAAAAGCATAGCATCTAACATTAGGATTCTCATGTTTGGTTAATTGAATTAATTCTGCATCAGTGGCATTTTCTCTCAAGGTAAAATATGCTTTTCTTTGGTCAGATTCTTCCAAGAAAATACCACTCCAGTTGCTGCTTAAATTGTTTTTACTAGCTATTTTACTAATCAAACTATCAATTTCAGGACGTAACGACTGTCCTTTGCATATTGCAATATTTGCTAGAGCCATAAAATTGACAATTGCTTTCTTCATAAAACCATTTTAAAAATTAATACTCCTACTGAACTGCATTTCGAGCTTTATATTACTCAAAATTAAGTATAAACTTTAATAAACAAAATTAATTGCAAGAAAACTGGACAAAAATCACGCACTGTTACGCTATTATGTATAATTATTTTTCAGCGAAACCCCTATTCACCTGCCAATGGAATAAATCTTGCTTTGAGGTCGGGAGTGGGCATATCGGGGTCTAATGGGTACATTGGTCTTTGAATATTTTTGTAGGGCAGACGCAATAGATCTTGATCTACTCCGCCGGGGGTTAGTGCCATCATCCAGCCTTTGCGCATTTCGTAGAGTTCGGGAACTAAGTAACCAATTTTTACCACCAAAATATCTGTTTCGCGGGGATTTAGTCCCAAATCGGTGAAGTAGCTTTCGTAGTGATAAGCTTTGCGTTTTGCAGTTACTATTACCGATATACTGCCAATTTCTACCACAACAATGGTGTTGTCTTTTTCGTCGGTGTGAATGTTTTTGATAATTCCAATAAGTCTAACGGGAGGAGCATAGCGGTCGTCAACTCTGGCACCGGCTGTGGCATTGATTATACCACCAATGCCAATTTCTACAGCTTTTGCCACAAATTCGGCATCAGGGATTGAGGCATAAATCAGAGATTTACCTTTACCAGATTTAAATTCAGGATATTTCAAAAGTTCGGTCAATGTCCATGTAACATCGCCGGCACCGCCAGCAGTGGGATTGTCGCCCATATCGCTGATGATAAATGGTCGTTCGGTGGCTTTTAGTGCCTCTTCCAAAACTTGTGGTAGATAGTCGGTGGGACCAACAAACTCGAACTTTTCGCGTACATCCCAAAAATGTTTTGCCAAGCGTTCGGCGGCAGCTCCAACAGCTTCCTTGTCATCGCCATAAGTAACCACCACGCCATGATTACGAATTTCGTCAGCCCAAGGGTAGGACATCCAAATTGAGGCATCTATTACATTGTCGCCATCCAAAACATTTTCAATGTCTTCGTAAAGACTTTTGCCGGGTTCAACTCTTGTACTGGTTTTTTCACCGGGGAGCAGAATAGGAACGGGAATCCAAGCTTTGTATGCTGGTTTGCCCTTGCCACTTTTTAGTCTATCCACCAAATTGAGCACAGCACGCTTTTTCGACTCATAGGCATCGTCGTGGGGTGCAAGTCGATAGGCTGTAATCATATCTAGATTTTGTATTAATCGTGGCGAAACACTACCGTGCAAATCCATACACGATGAAATCATAACATCATTGCCCACCACTTCTCTGATGCGAACAATAAAATCACCTTCGGGATCTTCCAAGCCTTGCACGCTCATGGCACCGTGGATGTCGAAAAATATTCCATCTAAAGGCAAAGCTTCTTTTAGCATTTCTAAAGTTTGATTTACCATTCTTTCGTAAGTTTCACGCTCGACAATGCCACCGGGCATTGCATGACTGCGAAGTGTGGGAATCCAATGAGCCATTTCTCTGATGCCCGAATCGGGGGCAAAAAATGGGTAATATCCAAAAACATCTTCGCCAATTAGCAATGGAAACGCAGCGGAATCGGATACTGCTGGCGAAAAGGTGCTAGATTCAATGGCAATGCCTGCAATGGCTATGCGGGGTAGTTCGCTTTGCTTTTTGTTGCAAGCTGTAAAAACTGTTAGTGCTGAGAAAGCAATAATTAGATGTAAGTTTTTCATATTTATTGTTTTTATTTTTCCATTAAAATTGGCATAATTTAAGGGAGTTATGCAAGAGCAAATTTCGGAAATTTAAACGATTTTTCAAATAACACCGATTAGAAAAATATTATAGACCTTGTATTTCTTTTGGCTTTAATCCTACAAGGTCGGGAAGACCGATACTGTCCCAAAAAAGTGTGTAACGTTCAGAAGAGTTATGAAATAATCTTAAAAATTACATCAGCATTTCTTTTACTTTTTTTAGAGCCTCAATAAAACTATCTATCTCTTCTTTGGTGTTATAAACAGCAAATGATGCCCTAACTGTTCCGGGGATTTTATAAAAATCCATAATGGGCTGTGTGCAGTGGTGTCCGGTTCTGACGGCTATTCCCATTTTGTCCAACAAAACTCCCACATCGTAGGGGTGTACGCCATCTATGAGGAAAGAAATTACAGCTGTTTTTTGCTTTGTAGTGCCATAAATTGTAATACCATCTATCTCTTTTATTCTTTTTGTGGCATAATGCAAAAGCTCATCTTCGTATAGCCTAATACTTTCAATATCAAGTTCTTGTATATACTTTATTGCCGTTTTTAGGGCTATTGTATCACCCACATTGGGGGTTCCAGCTTCAAATTTATAGGGCAATTCGTTGTAGGTTGTTTTTTCGAAACTCACATCTTTTATCATCTCACCTCCACCCTGATAAGGTGGCATTTGATTGAGCCATTTCTCTTTTCCATAAAGTACGCCAATACCCATGGGTGCGTACATTTTGTGTCCAGAGAAGCAGTAGAAATCGGCATCTAAATTTTGGACATCAAGTTTTATGTGCGAAACGGCTTGTGCCCCATCCACAAGAACAGGGATATTGTTTTTATGAGCCAATTCTATAATCTCTTTTATGGGATTTACAACCCCTAAAGCATTGGAAACATGGGTAATAGCTATAATTTTGGTTCTATCATCTATTAGTTTTTCCAACTCTTCCATTTGCAAAGAACCATCCTCATTTATGGGAATTACACGCAATTGTGCATGGTGATTTTCGCAGGCTAACTGCCATGGAACGATGTTTGAATGGTGCTCAAGATGCGAAATAATAATATTGTCACCCTCTTTTAGAAAGGCTTTGGAAAATGAACTTGCCACCAAGTTTATGGATTCGGTGGTGCCACGTGTGAAGATAATTTCGTGGGAGTGTTTTGCATTAATAAAATCGCGGATATTATTACGAGTATTTTCGTAAGCCTCTGTGGCAATGTTACTTAAATGGTGAGTGCCACGATGAATATTGCTATTATAATTATTGTAATAATCAACAATTGCTTGTGTAACTTCAGTAGGGTTTTGAGTGGTAGCAGCATTGTCGAAATAGACCAAAGGGCGTTTGTTGACCTGTTGTTGCAAAATTGGGAATTGCGAACGAGTTTTATTAATATCTATTTTCATTTCATATTATCTTGATATTATCCATAACAATTTTAGTAAATAACTGTAACTGTTCCTGTCATAGTTTTTGTGGAGTTATCTCCCAAGTCGATTATCCAGTAATATGTTTCGGGTGGCACAAGTTTTCCGGCTGGTCCTGTTCCGTTCCAAGGGATATAAATTCCTTTGGATTGATAAACTTTGGCTCCCCAGCGGTTGAAAATTGTTACTTTCATATCTGGATAAAGTTCGGAGTTGCGAATATTCCAAACATCGTTTACGCCGTCGCCATTGGGACTAAATGAAGTCCAAATTTCCCAACATAACTCTTCGTTGGGAAGAATTTCGAAAGTTTGAATATATGGACAATTGTTTTCATCGGTAATGGTAACAGTATATAACCCTGTGGCTAAGCTGATTATGCTATCGTTGGTTTCGCCATTGGACCATAAAAACTCATAGGTTCCATAGCCACCTGTGGGGAATACGGCTATATATCCATCGTTTAGAAGTTCGCATGTACGCTGAATTAAAATGGAATCTACCACTATGGGATTAGGTTGCCAGATGTAAATTCCACTATGCTGGTTGGTACAATTATTTGCGTCTGTAATTGTGAGGTCGTAGGTACCAGTTGGCAGATTTACAACTTCTGTGGTGTCGCCGTTGGACCACAAATATTCATATGGCGGAGTTCCTCCATTTACATGTGGTGTAATTTGCCCTGTGCTGTCGCCGTAGCATAAAACATCAGAAAATTCGTAGAAAGAGGTTAGTGGATGTGGCTGAGTGAGTCTGACGGTGTCTTTCACAACACATTGATTATCATCAATTACTGTGATTTCGTAGAAGCCCGCTTCCAGACCTCCAAAATAGGAAGTGTCGCCCACAACTCCATTTAAAATAAAATCGTAAGGTGCGTTACCTCCTGTGGGTTCCACAGATATAAATCCAGAATTATCTTCAAAGCAGAGCAAATCAGATGAGGTGATATCGAAGAATGGTTTTTGGTAAATTTCTAATTGTTGTGTTGTGCTATCGCTACAGCCGTAGTGGGTTGTGGCAATAAGCTTCACAGTGTATTGACCATCATTTTCGAAAATATGTTGTGGGTGAAAGTCATTGGAGAAATTTCCATCGTCAAAATCCCAAAATGCTGTTAGGGGTAAATCGTCGGTTGTGGAGGTGTTTGTAAACATCACAATTTCTGTCATACAATTGGGTTCGACAGTAAAACTGACATTTGGCTGCTGATGAACTGTAAGTGTGTCGTTGGGGGTGAATGAAAGTCCGCAATAGGTTGTAAGTTGACAGTAGTAAATTCCATCATCGGCGGAGCTTACATCATCTATAATAAGGGTTTCGGAGTTTTCTCCGGCTAAAATTCCCTGAGGTCCAAACCACTGATAATCGAATATTGTTACGGTGTCGGTGATGGCGACAAATATTGCGGTTTCACCTTCACAAATATCCAAACTACCTTCACTTTCGAGGGGTGTATTTTCTTTTACCAATACATCAAAATATATCATTGGGCTGTTGTGGTCGCAGCCAGTGGCTATAACTCCTATGGTGGCGGTTCCGCTGAAATATGCATCCCAAACGACATTTCCGTCATTGTTTATGGTGCTTGTTCCGGCATTTATTATTTGCCAAATATGCGAAATTGCATTTTCGGCATCGGTGCTATATTGCGATGAACCGTGTCCTTGACATCTTTCATCATCACCAATAACAGTTGTTGGATCAACTAAATGTTGAAGATTTTCCACTTCTAAGCTAATGCTTTCATATTGTCCGCAACCCAATGCTGTGTATGATATTATGGCAACGCCTTCGAAGCTTGCGTCCCAAATTACCAATCCATTTTCATCTATTGTTCCAGCGTTAGCTGGTGATATTTCCCATTGGAAAGATGTTGGATTAACGGCATCAACGGCATATTGATTGGAGCCAGCTCCGGCACATCTATTTATTTCGCCACTGATTTGTGTGGCAGCGGTGTAGTCTTCGCCAATGCTAAGCGTAGCAATATCGGATGTGGCTGAATTACAGTAGTTTGTAGCAACGCAGTAGTAGTCGCCAAAATCTTCATTTTCAATAGAATCGATGGATAGAACATTGGTGGTTTCGCCATCAATTTCACCTTGGGGTCCAAACCACTGATAAGTGATGGGATTGTATCCAACAGCTTCAACGGTGAAAGTTGCAGGGTAGCCTTGGCAGCCTACGATACTTTGGGGTTGAGAGGTGAAAACAACCAATGGAAAAATTTCAGTATTTAGCTCATTGCTGATGGCTGTACAATTGGGCTCGTCTTGATTTAGGATTGCCCTGATGGAGTATGGCTCATCTATATCTGAAATTGTTATGCCAAATTCATCAGTATTTTGATAGTTTGTCCATTCGCCACCTTGGGTTTTGATTTGCCATACAATAAATTGTGATTGTGCATCGCCATCGATATTTGCTGTATAATTTATCTCTTCGCCTTGGCAGGCAAAATTATTATCACTTTGAATTTCGATGGTGGGGCTATCGTGGACTACAATATTTATGCAGACTGATGTGTCGGCACAGTTGTAGCCAGATTGATTAACTATTAGTCTGTAATTTGCGGTGGTGTTTTCGGTGAATATTTCGGTGGTAAATTGATTTTCGTTTGTTCCAACATTTTGCCATTCTCCGTCACAATCGTTGTCAGATTTTTGCCAGATGTATGAATTTACGCCATATCCGTCCACAACATTTGCTTGCAAATTGGCAGTGGTTCCGATGCAAATATCTTGGTCACTAAGTCCGTTTATTTGGGGTTGTTCTTGCACAAGCCATGCAAACCATTCCCAATCGAGGTTGTTGCAGCCATATCCTTGCGAAACAACTTTAGCTCTAATCCACGCCATTCCGCTTTGGGCAGGCGAAATTGTATTACCGTCAAGCCAGCCAGTTTGTGCAGGTGCCTGATATTGATACTCTATGCTAACGGGCGTATTGGGGTCAACATTATCGGTGAGCGAAACATCGGCAAAGAGGCATAGACCTTCCTCCACGGGGTTTTTAATAAAAGATTCTCTTGTAACTTGCTGATGCACTGTCCACGAAATTGTGAGGGTGTCGGAGTTGAAAATATCGGTTCCATCATCGCAAAAACTTTGATATGCCCTAATTTCTATTTGCTCAAACGAAGCCTCGGCATTTATGGAGTCGTTGTTGTTATAGGGTGTCCAAACCGTCCATGAGCTGCCGTCAAAACTTCTATATTCTGCAATATCATTGCAAGATGCAAAGCTGTATGGAAAGGTGATGTTTGCCCACACATCAATATCGCAACAGATATGTTCAGTGTCGGGAAATTTTGTGGCTATAGGTGCATCGTATTGTGCCCATAAACCGCTACTAAAGAAGATTAGCAGTGTAAATAATATTGTGTTCTTATATGCTGTTTTCATAAGCCAGATTTTTATGTTTTATATTTTTAATCTCTTCTATTTTGTTCTTTTCAAAGGAAATTATAGCGTAAAACCTTTGTTTTGAACAAATTAGCTTTGAGATTTAGAAGCTACTACGTTTACGAATTAATCTGTTCATAAACTTAGCACCATCGTTGGAAATTTTGTATCCAACGGTGAGTTCGTGCGAGCCGTAGCTATATCTTCTAATGTCAGAAGTTGTTATATCATAAGAATAGGCAAAGCTGAAATGGTTCCAGTTTAGACCTATTATAACAGCTGCTGCATCTTTAAATCTGTATGAAATTCCTCCCCAATATGTACTTTGATATTCAAAAATACAGTTGACATCGAAGCTGAGGGGTGCATTGGCCTGAAACTGCAAAAGCAGCGATGGGCGAAGCATCATATCTTCGTTTATGGCGTAATTGTATCCTCCGTAAAGGTAGTACATTCTGTTTATGGGATTATTAAATCTATGTGCAATTCCAGTAATATCTCTTCTGCTTTGCACAAGGTGCATTACTGAAAAACCTCCGAATATGGTGGTATCTTTATGATAATATATCCCGAAATTTGCATCTGGAATTATGTGCTGATTGAAGGTGTTTTCGATGGTTGGGTCATACTCCTCTTCGTAGGTAATTCTGTTTCTGTCGAAGACGTGTTCGAAGAGTACGAAAGAGAGTCCAAATCTTAGTCTATGGGCATTTGTGTTGTCCAATTGCAGTCCGTAAGATGCTGCAAAATTGAAGCCCGATCTTCTTGTTGGTCCTGTGAGGTCGTTGAAGAAGTGTAATCCCAATCCGAAATCGGCACCCACATCGGCATGTGTTGTAAAGTGCTGTGTTATGGGTGCTCCCGCAAATCCAGCCCACTGTTTTCTAACAGTCATATTCATTGGAATAAAGTCGGCATTGCTACCAGCAATTGCTGGATTTAGGATAAAATCGTTTAACATGTAGTGCGAGTTTAGCGATATTTGCTGAGCAAAAATTTGGCTAAACATCAGCGTTACGATTAGTGTAATAAAAAGTTTTTTCATATGCTATAATTTTTTGTTTTGGGAAGCGACAAAAGTCGCTTCCTATTTTTTTATTTTTATCTAATTATTGTTACTGTTCCTGTAAATGGTCTTCTTCCGTCTCCAAGGGTGATGGCGTAGTAGTAGGTCTCTTCTGGCAGAGGTTTGCCGTTCCAAGTACCGTCCCATGGCTCATAATAGCCTTTAGATTCGAAGATTTTGTTACCCCAACGGTTGAAGATTTCAACTTTACAATCGGGATATAGGTCGATATTTCCGATGTTCCAAACATCGTTAACGCCGTCTCCGTCAGGACTGAATGAAGTCCAAATTGTTAAGCAATCCTCTTCGGGTTTATTAAGTTTGTATGCTTTCACCGTTTCGCATCCATGCTCGTCTGTTACTGTTAGGTAGTAGAATCCTGCTTGCAGATTTACAATGGAATCTTCCACAGCATCGGTTGACCACAGATAGCTATACTCGCCCGTTCCGCCACTTGCCGACACAAATATTTTTCCATCTTCAAGTTGTGTGCAGGATGGGTGAACGATGATAGAATCTACAATTATTGGATTTGGCTGAGTTAAATAAACCGTATCATAAGCCATACAGCCGTTGGCATCAACTATTACAACCTCGTAGTTTCCTGCCGGAACATCTATTAGGTTTCGAGTTTCGTCGCCGTTGGACCAAGTAACAGTGTATGGTTCAGTACCTCCAATAATTTCCAGAAGTGCCACCGCCGAAGAATCATCATGGCATAGAGCATTGCTGGGATAGATATGAGTATAAATTTCGTGTGCTTGATTTACCTGCGTTATGTAGGAGTTGAAACAGCCGTTGCTATCCACTATTCCCACCACATATTCGCCAGCCATCAAGTCGGTAAACAGACCCTCTTCTTGGAAATCGCCACCGTTGATATTATATTGATAAGGTGGTGTTCCTGCCGTTGGCACAACAACTATGCTTCCTTGTCCGCTTCCGTAGCAGGAGTCGGCATGGGAGGTGAGTGTTGCTGTTGGCAGTTCGTTGATAATAATTTCTTCAGTATAAATTTCCTGACAGCCATATTCTGAAATCACCGTCAGCTGTACAGTATAGGTAGTATCTTCGATGTAGATATGTGCTGGATTTTCGTCGGTGCTGCTGCCATCGCCAAAGCTCCAGATATATCCCAAACTACCTTCAGAAACTGTTGAGTTGTTGAAGAAATAAACAGTATCAAACTGACAAGCTCCAGAGTGTGTAAATAGTGCTTGTGGGTTTGGACGAACAAATAGAGTGTCGTTGTCGGTTGTAACAACATCGCCACAGAAGGAGGTTATTTGACAATAGTAGAAACTTCCGCTGTCGTCCATACCAACGTTTGGTATTGTGAGGGTGTTTTCTGTTTCGCCCACAATTTCTCCATCTTGATTATACCACTGGTAGCTGTTTCCTACGGGTGGATTGGCAGTGATTTCGAGCAGGGCTGAATTGTCTTCACAAACATTTATATTTCCTGTTGAAGTGTATGTTAGATCATCTGCCGAATGTACCTCAAATTGTGCAAAATCAGAAGGTCCATTACAGCCATCAGCTATAACGCTAATTATTGCAACTCCATGGAAATCAGCATCCCATGTAACAAGTCCGTTATTGTCAATGGTGCTGTTTCCAGCATTGGCAATGGTCCATGTAAACGAAGTTGCTCCTTGTGCAGTGGCTGTATATTGGTCGGTTCCAGCTCCAACGCAATGCACGCTTGGTCCTGAAATTGTTGGTGTTTCCACACTTGGAATTACACTAACGACTGTTTCCAATGCCATTGGCGGTGCATTACAAGCTGTTGTTTGTACAAATATGGTAGCATCTCCCATAAAGTCAGGATTCCATACCACCAATCCGTCATTTATAGTTCCTGCCGAAACGGGTGATATATGCCATGTTTGCGATAAAATATTATCACCATCGGTGGAATATTGTGATGTTGTAACTCCATGACAAATGGTGTTATCACCTACGATTGTTGTGGGATAAATAATATTTCCAAGAACATCTAAGTATATATTCTCCGAAGTAGTTGTACCGCAGTTATTTGTGGCAACAATGTAGTATAATCCTTCGTCTGATAGTTGGATATTAGTTAGATTTAAGCTTTCAGATTCTTCTCCCACAATTAGTCCGTTGGGTCCAAACCACTGATAGGTTGCCACTGGCGAAGATTGAACTTCTACATCGATGCTTACATCTTGATTTAGACAACCAGCCATATTGCTGGGAACATTTGTAAACAGAGGAGCATTTCCATCTTGTAAATAAACTACATTGCTGGTGTCGTTGCACGATTGTGAATCGGAAATTATGATTAATCTTATCCATTTATTTATGGCATCGGCAGGCACTGAAATTGTACTGCCATTGGCACCGGCAATGCTACTCCATGGTCCTGTTGATGAGCTTGCATTTTGCCACAGATAGCTAAACGAAGCTGGTGGATTATTTATTTGTGCTGTAAGAACAGCATCGTCTCCGCTACAGAACTCTGTAATTCCTGTAATTGATACTCCCGGATTTGGCAACACATCAATTGTTATGCAATCAGAAACCACATTACAAGCCGAGCCCTCTTGCGATACAATGGCTTGCAGATATGTTGTTTGAGTGAGTATTGGCGTTGTGAAAACTTCGTTGGCTTGAACAATATCGCCGTAGTCGGTCCAAGGACCAGAACAGCCGTCTGTACTGTATTGCCATTGAACATTACTAACTCCATATCCATCAGCCACAAAGGCTTGAACATCGGCAGTAGTGTTTTCACAAATTGTCATATCTCCACTAACTGAAACTTGTGGTTTTTCGTCCACAATCCACGATGCCCATTCCCATTGGGTGCTTTCGCAACCAAGGGTTGTTGTGTTGGCACGAACTCTAATATATGCCATTCCATGTTGATTTGGCACAAAGCTATTGCCATTATTCCAAGTGTTTTCGTTGGGGTTCATATAGGAGTAATCGTACCAAATTGAACCATACTCGCCACCCTCGGAGATTGCCGTTGCCGACAATTGTGCTCCTTCGCAAACTGCATCTTGGTCGGGCAGTTTGGTAATAATAGGTGGTGTGAGTTGTGGAAGTACAATCCAAGTAACGCTGTTGGTGTCTGTAATTCCGCATTGGATGTTGTCATCGCATTCGCCGCGGAATGTTCTCACCTCAACGCTGGTAATTGTTGAGTCGGTGTCTATTATTGATGTTGGGTTAAAGCTCATCCAATCTGTTAAAACACCATTTTCTGTCAATCTATATTCATACACATCAACACAGTTATCTCCGCCACTTCCAGCAATGGTTGTGATTGATAATTGGGGTCCAAAACAGAGGGTATCAACATCTGGCACACGGCTCAATGTGGCTGGAATTGGGGGTGTGCTAACGTTCCACGAGAATATTGTTTCTGTGGGTTCGGGGCAAGCATTGGGCAACTGACAATTTTCTCTATTGAAGCGAATTTCAATATTTGCCAAGCCTAAGGTTATTAGCTCATCGCCCGGCACATAGGGCATCCAGCTACCAAATCCGTTACCATAATCTGTTCTATATTCAAAGATGTCGCTACAAGCATTTCCGCCACTACCTGCATTTACAAGCTCTGCCGAAACAGTTTCGTAATCGCAAACATAGTCAGTGTCGGGAACTTTAATCATTTCTGGAGAAATAATTTCAGGTTCTATTGTCCACTCAACTAAGTAGATACTTGAGCTTGTGCATGAACTTAAGGGGTTGCAATTATCGCGGTATGCTCTAATTTGCAATGCCGTTGTTGTGGGGCTAATATCAACAATATCTTCATTGATATATGTTTCCCAGCCAGACCACGCACCATCAAAGGTTTGATATTCATAAACATCGCTACAATCAATTCCACCTGTTCCTTCTGTGATTAAAGCCATTAGGTCTTCAGTTACGCAAACCACGTCAACATCAGGTACTCGGGTGATGATTGGGGCTGTGGGTTGTGGTGCCACATACCATGTGAAGTAGTTTGTTGAGGCGGGTCCGCAAATATCAACATCGGGACAATTTCCTCTTGTATAGCTAATTTGTACGCTATCCAATCCAGCAGTGTTAATATCTGTAGATGGGGTGTATGTGTTCCAATCAGTCCAAGTTCCGCCTGCATAGGTTCGGTATTCGAAAATATCTTCGCAATTGGTATCGCCACCCATTCCAGCTGAAATCAGATCTGCCGAAACATCGGCTCCTTGACACACTCCCCAAACATTGGGAACTTTTTCCATTACTGGCAATATAAATCCGTCTGATACCTCCCATGCCACAAGAGTTTCGGGGGTAGATGGGCAGTTGCTAATGGGGTTGCAATCGCGGTATGCTCTAATTTCAACATTTGTTAATCCAATGGTGTTGATTTCATCTAAAACATTATAGATAAACCACTCCGACCATTGAACGCCGTCGTTGGTTCTGTATTCATAAACATCATCACATTCGGCACCGCCACTTCCGGGGATTATAATTGCCGAAATCATCTGTCCTTGACAAACCACATCTTGGTCGGGATTTCTGCTAATTTCTGGTCCTACAACTGGGTCGGCTTTAGTCCACGACAGAATATTTTCAGGAGAATCATCACAACCATAAGCAGCACAATTGCCTCTATAGGCACGAATTTGCACCTCTACGTAGTTGTCGATTAGAATTTCATCTTCTAAGTTGTATGCTGACCAGCTTCCAAATCCGCTACCATCGTCCACCCTATATTCATAAATATCTGAACAATCAACTCCGCCACTTCCAGCCTCGATTAATGTTGCTGAAACCACTCCTTCACATAGTCCACTTATATCAGGATTTTTGGCTATAACAGGAGCTATGGGTTCGGGGTGGATATTCCATTGAACGCTATTTATTTCGCTATTTTGACAAGATGTAGATGCATCGCAATCGCCACGCCACGCCTGCAACTCAACTATTTGAGTACCAGTAGGATAGACTATAACATCACCACTTATATAGTCGGTTGGAGTACTCCAATTGCTACCGTCAAAAGTTCTGTATTGAACTATGTCGATGCAAGATACACCGCCACTTCCGGGGGTGATAATGGCAGTAATATCTTCGCTTTCGCAGATATTTGCAACATCGGGTAATGGGGTAATTTGCGGGGCTATTGGTGTTGGATTAATTATCCAAGTTATGGTATCAGGGATTGAAGAACCGCAATCTATTGTAGCTTGACAATTTCCGCGATATCCCACCACTTGCACCTGCTCAACGCCTATGGTTTGAATTGTTGTTCCGGGGGTGTATTCTTGCCAATCTCCATAACCACTACCTTGGTCAATTCTGTACTCAAATACATCTTCGCAATTGGCACCGCCAAATCCTGCATTTACAAGTTCTGCCACAAGTTCGGCTCCCTCGCATTCGTAGGGAACATCAGGATTAGCCACCAATACTGGGTTTACGGCTTCGAGCCAGATGTTCCAGCTTACTACGGCTGTATCTGGTGTGAAACAAGTTTCTTGGCAATCGCCACGGAAGGCACGTATTTCGACTATGCTAATATCTGGTCCATAAAGTACGGGTATTCCAGAGAAGTACGAAATCCAATTTGACCATGTTTCTGTTTCGCTGTTGTACATTCTGTACTGCGATTTGTTGGTACAATCAACTCCGCCTGTTCCGGGAGTGATGCTTGCACGTGGGAAAGTTCCAAAACAGATATCATCAGCAGTGGGTGTTTTGCTTATTGTTGGGCTTGTGGGTTGAGGTACAATTTCCCATGTTAGGGTGTTGACCTCTGTTTCGGTACACAAGCTTGCGGGGTCGCAGTTACCTCTTCCGTATGATATTTGAATTTCACTTAAACCTACGGTAGAAATGGCATCGCCGGGGATATAGTCTTGCCAGATGGAGTAATCAGTTCCATCGTGAGTTCTATATTGGAAGTAGTCTTCGCAGCCAGCACCGCCTGTTCCGGCAGCAACAAGGTTTGCCATAACATCATCACCTTCACAAATTTTGTTGAAATTAGGAACTTTTTCCATAATAGGTGCCACAGCTTGCTCAAATATATTCCACGAAACAAGCACTGGATCGCCTGCATCGCAAGTTGCACCGCAGTTGTCTAAATATGCCCTCACCTCAACCTGTTGCAATCCGGTAATATTTATTTCTGTATCTGAAATATAATCTAACCAGATGCTCCAATCTGTACCATCATAGGTTCTGTATTGGTAAACATTTTCGCAAGAAACTCCGCCACTTCCGGGCGTGATATTGGCTGCAACATTCGTTCCTTCACAAATATTGTCAATATCAGGAATGCGTGTAATTAGTGGGTCTATGGGTGTTGGTTCTATCACCCAAGTTAATTCACTAATAGTTGTTCCACAAACTGCTGCTTCGGGGCAGTTTCCACGGTAGTATCTGATAATTAATTTATCGATTGTTTCGGTGGAGATAATTTGTCCCGGCACGTAGTTTAACCACGTTGCACCGTCATCTATGGAGTATTCGTAAACATCTTCACAAGTTTCGCCACCACTTCCTGCCGATATTGAATCAGCATATAAATCGGTTCCGGCACAAACGCTGTCTAAATCGATATTTTTAACCACTACGGGCATTATAATATCAGATAAAATATTCCACGAAACTAATGCTGTGTCGGTGGAAGCACAGCCTGTTTCAGGAGGACAAACACTGTAAGTTCTTATTTCTACACTATCTAAGCCAATGGTATTTATTTGGTTTTCAGACACATACACCATCCATGAGCTCCAAGCTCCATTGGTTTGGGTACGATATTCGGAAATGTTGTTACATCCATTTTCTGTTGTTCCGTTGCCAATTGTAGCCGAAACCAAGGTTCCACCACAAAGTTCATCTTGGTCGGGTAGGCGGATGATGGTGGGCATTGTTGGCTGTTCGGAAACGTTCCAATGTAGTTTATTAGTGTCGGCTATTTCGCAATTTGCATCATCGCAATCACCTCTAAAGGCTCTAATTTCCACTTCGCTCAATCCGATGGTGGCGATGTCGCTTCCAAGGGTATAATCTTGCCATGCAGTCCATGTAGTTCCATTGTTGGTTCTGTATTGGAAGAAGTCGCTACAACCAATTCCTTCGCCACCTGCTGTAACAAGAATTGCTGCCACTTCTGCCCCTTCGCAAACGCCTTCTAAGTCGATTAATTTTTCTATTTCAGGTGCTATGGCTTTGGGTATAATATTCCAAGAAGCAACGATAGTATCAGATACTGCACAATTTATATCGCCTTCGCAGTTTCCTCGCCATGCTCTAACTTCCACTATTTCAACATTAGCGGCATAGGTTATGTTGGCATTGGAGGTATAGTTTTGCCATGCTGACCAATCTACACCATTAAATCTACGAACTTGGGCAAAATCGCTGCAGTTGTTTCCTTCTGTTCCTGGTGTTATTTCTGCCGAAAGGCTTGTTCCGTAGCACACATTTTCCAAATCGGGCGTTTTTGCAATAAGGGGATTAGTTGGAGCTTCATAAATAGTCCAGCTAACGATGTTTGGATCTGCATCGCCACAAATAATTGTATTATCACAATTATCGCGGAACGACATTATTTCTATTGCCACATTTCCTGCCGTGGGAATATCTGTTCCCGGGATATAATCCTGCCATACTCCAAATCCAGAACCACTATCTGTTCTGTATTGGAAAGCATCTTCGCACGATGCTCCTCCCGAACCGGGAGTTTGCACTATGGCACTCACATTAGACTGGGAGCAAATGGAGTTTTCATCGGGTATTTTAGTCAGAACTGGGTTGATAATTGGTTTGATAACATTCCAACTAACAACAACTGTGTCTGAACTTTCACAACCTACGGTTAAGCAATCGCCTCTCCATGCTCTAACTTGAATTGTATCAATATCAGGTCCATGCAAAATTGGGATTCCCGACATATAGGAGGTCCAGTTTGTCCAAGTGTCTGTTTCGCCGTTGTACATTCTGTACTGCGATTTGTTGGAGCAACCCACTCCACCTGTGCCATTTGTAATACTTGCTCTTGGTAGAGTTCCGTAGCAAATATGGTCTTGATTGGGTGTTTTGTTAATGCTTGGATTTGTGGGTGCTTGACCCGTTGTCCACGATAATACTTCCACAGGAACTGTGTTACAAGCTTCGGCTGCATCGCAGTTTCCTCTTGTGTATGAAATTTCAATATCCTTAATTCCAGTGGTCTCGATGTGAGTTCCGGGGATATAATTTTCCCATGCAGTCCATGTATTTCCGTCGTTTGTTCTATATAGGAAAATATCTTCGCAATTGTTTCCACCGCTACCCGCTGTGATAAGGTCTGCCCATACATCTGTTCCTTCACAAACAATATTTTCGTCGGGTTCTTTTTGCATTTGTGGTGCAATGGGTTGTGGATAAATTGTCCACGAGGCGAAAATAGTATCGGAAACAGAGCATTCGGGTAGAGATGAGCAATTTCCTCTCCATGCTTTAACTTCTACTTTTTCTATTCCTGCTGTTGCTATATCTTGATTGCTGGTATAGCTTATCCAGTTGGTCCAGTCTGTTCCGTTATAGGTTCTATATTCCGCAAAATCGGAGCAAAATTCTCCTCCACTTCCGGGAGTAATCTCAGCTTGTACGCTTGATTGGTCGCAGATTTCGTCAAAGTCGGGTGTTTTGCTAATACTTGGATTTGTTGGAGTTTGAGAAATTGTCCACGACAGAACTATTGGCACAACGCCACAGTCGTCGGCTTCGGGACAGCCTCCTCGATAGTATCTAACTTCAACTTCAGTTTCGCCTAAGGTTGGAATATCATTTCCGGGAACATAAGCTGTCCAAGTTCCGCCGCTTAAACGATATTCGTAAATATCGCTACATGTTGCACCGCCAGAGCCATTTTGGACTATTTCGGCTTTCACGTCCGTTCCTTCGCAAACGTTGTCCACATCAGGAACTTTCGTCATTTCGGGCATTACAATTTCGGGATAAATATTCCAGCTAACAAGGTTGGTATCGCTGTTTCCGCAACCAGCCAATGGGTCGCACAATCTGAATCCTCTAATTTCTACCGTGTCAATACCATTTGTATTTATCTGATTAGTAGGAATATACGTTACCCAGTTTGACCAAATACTACCGTTGAAAGTTCTGCTTTCGAATTTATCTTCACAGCTAACACCATTGTAGCCAGCCACTGCTGATGCCGCAACATCGGTGTTGGCACAAAGATTGTCCTCATCGGGTATTCGGCTTAGGATTGGGGCTACCGGAGCCTCTTCAATTATCCAGCTTACAAGATTTGGTTCAGACTCATTGCATTGGCTTCCTGCTTGGCAGTTGCCACGATATGCTCTAACTTCAATTTCGGTAAATGATGTAGTTGATATGGCATCGCCGGGGATATATGTTAGCCATTCACTCCATATGCTACCTGTTTTTGTTCTAAATTCATAAATATCTGAACAATCAATGCCGCCACTTCCAGCATTGGCAAGATTGGCCATAACATTAGTTCCTTCGCAAACAGAAGCTAAGTTGGGAGCTTTTTCTATTGTTGGAGAAATTGGTTGTGGGAAAACATTCCATTGAACTGTGCTCACATCGCTTTCAGTACATCCAGAGCTTGCATCGCAATTTCCACGTTTGGCCTGTACTTCAACCATTGTGGCATCACCGTAGTTAATATTTGAGCCACTTGTATAGCTTGTCCATGCTCCCCATGTTCCGTTGAAAAGTCTATATTCATAAATTTCGGAACAGTTGCTACCACCCGTTCCGGGGGTGATATTGGCACTAATAATGCTTCCGCTACAAATGTTTTCTACATCGGGATTTTTGGCTATAACGGGAGCTGTGGGTTGTGGTGTAACTGTCCAGCTATATATTAATGTATCTTCGGGGGCACATTGGTCGCCACTGATGCAATTACCAACATAGGCACGCACTTGAATTTCATCCACTCCAAAACTTGGAATTAGGTCGGCTTCAAGGTAGGTGCTCCAAACGGAGTAACTGGTTCCTACTTTTGTTCTAAACTCTAAAATATCGGAGCAGCCTACGCCACCAGAACCTGCTGTGGCAACTGATGCCGAAACATCAGTTCCTTCGCAAATGGCTGCTACATCGGGGTTTTGGGTCAATGTTGGGAAAGCAATATTTTCAATTATTGCCCATTTCACACTTGATGTGTCTGATGAACCGCAACCTGAAAGTGGGTTACAATCGGCTCTAAAAGCCCTAATTACTACACTATCGGTGTTGGCTATATAGTTAATATTAGTCTCTGAAACATATGGCAACCATGCACTCCACCCTCCGTTGAAGGTTCGATATTCGTATATCTCTTCGCAGTCGTCGCCACCACTTCCGGGGGTAACTAAGGCTGAAATATTTTCGCCGAAGCATATTTCATCTTGGTTGGGTATTTTTGTAATGGTGGGCTGAATGGGGGCTGGCATAATTGACCACTCATATATTATATTGTCTGTTGGCGGACACTCGTCTCCACTAATACAGTTGGTGTGAGTTCCTCTAATTTGTATTGCAATATAGGAGTCGGTGTTGATAAAATCGCCTTCCATATATGTGTTCCAAGCTCCAAAACCAGAGCCGCTATCAAATCTATATTCTAATAAATCGGAACAACCTACTCCGCCACTTCCGGGTGTTACTATGGTGGCAGATACATCAGTGCCACTACAAATAGTATTTACATCGGGATGTTTTTCAAGAATGGGGTTGGTCATATATTCGAGAATTTCCCATGTTGCTATGTTTACATCAGAATCGATACAGCCTGAACTTGCATCGCAATTTCCTCTATATACTGTAACTTCTACCTGCTCTGTATTGGCTAAATAGTTTATGGGGCTTCCCGAAATATATTCGGTGGCAGAACTCCATGTGCTACCGTCGAATAGTCTGTATTCATACACATCGCTACAACCGCCACCACCGTAACCTTCGGTGATTTGTGCTGAAATTTCGGTTCCTCTACAAACTTGATTTTCGTCGGGCAATTTGGTAATTGTTGGGGCTTGCGGTCCGGGGGTAATTATCCACGAATAGATTGTTGTATCTTGTGGTGGACACTCGTCTGCAGCTAAGCAATCGCCTCTATATCCTCTAATTTCTACTTGGGTTAATTCATTGGTATTTATTGGGCTTCCTTCCAAATAAGTTGCCCATTCACCAAATCCTCCACCGCTATTGGTTCTGAACTGAAGAATATCAGAACAGCCAATTCCGCCAGAGCCTGCTGTGGCAATCGATGCCGAAACATCAACACCTCCACAAACAGATTCGAAATTGGGGTTTTTGGTTAAAATTGGGTTTGCCAATGATGGGATAATATTCCAGCTAACGGAGTTGATTAATGAGTTGTCGCAGCCGCTACTAACATCGCAATTGCCTCTTTGCACCTGCAATTCAATCTTGGTGGTTGAGGCTAAATATTCTATATTTTCTCCCGATATATATGCATTCCACGCACTCCAAGTGGAGCCATCAAACAGTCGATATTGATAAATTTCTTCGCAGTCAATTCCACCACTTCCGGGGGTAATATCGGCTGAAACGGGTGCACCATAACAAACATTTTCTGTATTGGGAATTGGTGTAATTGTGGGTGCTATTGCCGACTCTTCAACCTGCCATGTATATACTAATGTATCCGCTGGTGGACATTCTGGTCCTGACAAGCAATCACCTCTAAACCCTCTAATTTCTACTTGGGTAAGTCCGTGTGTACTTATATTTGAGCCTTCGAGATAGTGAGTCCATTCGGTGTAATCAAGTCCGTTATTAACTCTAAATTGGAGAATATCGGAGCAAGAGTTTCCGCCGTTTCCGGGCGTTGTTATACTTGCCGAAACATCAACACCTTGGCACACTTGAGCCACATCAGGGTATTTCTCTAAAATGGGGTTAACCATTGTTGGTATAATATTCCAGCTAACAAAAACTGTATCGGAGCTAAGGGCTCCAGAAATGGGGTCGCAGTTTCCACGCCATGCCTTCACCTCCACCAATGTAGCATCTACGGGATAGGTGATGGGGCTATCAGAAACATAGTTTGTCCATGCCGACCATGTTCCTGTAAAGTATCTATATTGGGCAAAATCTTCACAACCTATTCCGCCGTTGTTGGGGGTGATTGTTGCACTAATAAGCTCGCCTGAACATACGTCATTATCGGGATTTTTGATAACATCAGGAGCTTGCGGTCCTTCAACCACAAACCACGAATAGATTAAGGTATCCATTGGAGGACACTCGTCTCCCGAGGTGCAAGAGCCTCTAAATCCTCTCACCTGAATTTCGTCAACACCGATGGTGCTAATGGCACTATTGGGCATATATGCATACCAATCGCTATAAGTTCCGCCCACGCCTGTTCTCATCTCCAAAATATCGGAACAGCCCACGCCATTGCTTCCCGGAACATCAATTGATGCCGAAACATCCATTCCACTAACAACGTTTGTTTGACTTGGGTTTTGACTTAAAATTGGATTTATCAAACTTGGTACTATCGTCCAGTGTGCTATCATGGTATCAGATGCTGCACAGCCATTACCGCAGTTTCCGCGGAAAGCCCTAACTTCAACCTCAATGGCATTTGCCGAGTAATTTATATTACTACCAGATGTGTAGTTGTACCAGCCTGTCCAAGTACCATTATTATTGATTCTATATTGGGCAAAATCAGCACAAGAAATTCCTCCTGTTCCGTTGGTGATATTTGCTTTAATTTCTTCGCCATGACAAACCACACCTGTATGAGGAATTAGGTCGATGCTTGGCATTATTGGCATTGGCACAATTGTCCACGACACTTGATTGGTGTCCGTTGGTGTACAAGCACCACCGCCCAAACAAGCACCACGATAGGCTCTAACTATAACAGAGCTAAGTCCGTAGGTTGAAATATTATCACCCGAATTATAGCTGTTCCAGCTTAATCCATTATCCATGGAAAACTCCATAATATCTTGACAATCAGTACCGCCACTTCCGGGAACTGTTATATGTGCACTAATATCTGTACCTTCACAAACTTGTGCAAAATTGGGGGTCTTTTCTATACTTGGATTTACCAATGTGGGGTCGATTATCCAGCTTACAAAAGCTGTATCTGAAGCATCGCAAGCATATCCACTACAAGTGCGATAGGCTCTAATTTCAATTTCGGTTCTTCCGCCAGAGGTGGAAATATTATACCCGTTGGGATATGTGCTCCACGAACTCCAGCCCGAGGCTGAATTGTATCTATATTGATAAACATCGTTGCATTGCACTCCGCCACTTCCGGGGGTGATGTCGCCTTTTACGCTGGCACCTGCACAAACCACATCCTGATCGGGGAAACGTGAAATAATTGGGGGCATTGGTGATTCTTGAATTATCCACGAAACGCTGATTGTGTCTGACGTAGGACAATCAAACAATGGGTTACAATCGGCTGTGTAAGCTCTAATTATAACCGATGATAAGCCTATGGTGTTGATTAAATCGTTGGGGTTGTAGAAGTTCCAGTTGTTTCCACCATCGATGGAATATTCGGCAAAGTCTGAACAATCAATTCCACCTGTTCCAAAAACTATATCTGCCGAAACTGTTGCACCTTGGCACACCTCAACAATGTTGGGTGATTTTGTTATGCTTGGATTGCTAACTTTTGGGATTATATTCCACGAAATAAGGTTTGTATCTGGAATACAGCCAGTTGTGGGGTTACAATTGTGATTGAAAGCTCTAATTTCTATTTGCGAAAAACCAGTGGTTTGTATTTGATAATCAGATATATATAGCATCCATGCTGACCAAGAAGAGCTGTTTTCGTTGTATCTGCGATATTGGAAATAGTCGCTACAAGAGTATCCTGAGCCGGGCACTGTTGTTGCCGAAACTGTTTCGCCACTACATACATATTCTTGATTGGGATTTTTAATTAAATCTGGTGCTACGGGTTGTGGTTCTAGTAACCATGTATAAATATTTCCGTCGGGATTTCCACAAATCAGACCTCCCAAACAATCTGTTCTGATGGCTTTTACCTCAACTTTTGTTATACTATTATCAGTTCCAATATTATCACCAGGGTTGTAGGACATCCACATTCCCTCGTTGAATCTAATTTCAAATTGGTCAATACAGTCAGAGCCTCCTGAGCCGGGCGTGCTAAGCATTGCCATTAAATCTGTACCCTGACAAACTGTTGTTGCATTGGGCTGTTTTGCCATAATGGGGTGTTGCACTCCTTGTACTATATTCCACGAAACAGAAATGGTGTCGGACGACTCACAGCCTGTTGATGCCTGGCATCCGCGGAACGCTCTAACTTCAATTTGAGTGCGTCCGATGGTTGTGATATTATTTCCGGGGACATAGGTGTACCACGATGACCAATTTGTTCCATTGTGATAGCGATATTGACGGTAGTTGTAGCAACTTATTCCATCTGTACCATCAACAATTATGGCACTAACATTATCGCCACTACAAACAAAATCCTCATCTGGAACTCTTGTTACCATTGGGTTTGTGGCCGATGGCACTACATTCCACGAAATCACATTTGGATCGGGATTGTTGCAGCTACTTCCGGGGTAGCAATCACCTCTGTATGCTCTAATTTCTATTTTTGTTGTTCCCAATCCTGAAATTGGATCGCCCAAGGCAAATGCCGACCATTCGCTCCACGAGCTACCATCGAAAGTTCTAAATTCGAAAATATCAGAACAATCTAATCCGCCACTTCCGGCGTTTATAAGTGCTGCTGTAACGGTCTCTTCTTCGCAAATACTCAATCTGTTGGGTACTTTTGTAATTGTGGGATTTACCAAATTGGGCAGTACGGTCCATGTTTTCAGAACAGTATCGCTGGACAAACATCCAGCACCTGCAGAGCAGTTTCCTTGCCATGCTCTGATTTCTACACCTTGTCGTCCAATGGTGGCAATATTTTGTCCCGAATTGTAGTTGTACCACGCCGACCAGTTTCCTGCTGTTAGCAATCTATATTGGGAATAATTTATACATCCCACGCCGCCATCTCCGGGGGTTATTGTGGCAGAAACAATATCGCCTGCACAAATATTATCTTCCAAAATATTTGGTATCAAATCGGGCATAGCTGGCTGTGGCTCAACGCTCCATGTGTAGGAATACACCACCGAATCGCCGCAAATCCCACCGGGGTCGCAGTCTGCACGATAGGAAATAATTTCTATGCTATTTGCACCTACGGTAGAAATATCACTGCCGGGCAAATAGTCGTTCCAAGCACCTTCATCAATTCTATATTTAAAAATATCGCTACAGCCCAAACCGCCACTTCCAGATGTTTGCACAATGGCTCTTACATCGGTACCTTCGCACACTGAAGCTAAATTTGGTTGCTTGGTCATTGTTGGTGAAACAACAACAAAATTGTTCACCTCCCATGTATAAACATTTTCATCTGTACATCCAGAAACTGGCGGACAGTTGCGTACCGCACGAACTTGGATTTTTGTTTTTCCTGCCGAAGAGATATTATTTCCGAGGGTATAGGGGAACCATGCACTCCACGCCCCCGACATTTCGTATCTGTATTGGAAAATATCAGTACAGCCATCGCCGCCCGAGCCGGGCATATCGAGCGTTGCCGAAACATTTTCACCTACACATACCTCAGTTGAGTTTGGCGTGAGGCTCAATGTGGCTGCTTCAACATTTGTAATTGTCCACTCTGCAATTGTAGCCCAATCGCTGGCATCGCAACCAAGGGCTGTGTTGCAGTTGCCTCTTGAACCCCTGATTATTACCGCTGTTGCACCTGCGGTGGAAATATTTTGCCCTGCTGTATATGGGGTCCATGTGGAGCCACTGTTTAGGCTATATTCCAAAATATCCGAGCAATCAATTCCTCCACTTCCTGCATTGATGGTGGCACTAACAATGGCACCATCGCAAATGCTTTCTAAGTTTGGAGTTTTGGTATTTAGGCTGGGTGCTGTTGGTTGAGGAACTACGTTCCATGTGGCAACAACCCACTCGCTTTCGCATGAGCCATCGGTGGAAACTCTTCGAGTTCTAATTTGAACACTTTCACTGCCAACCTCGGTAGAAGTTACAGAAGTGCCTGGTGTATAATCACTCCAGTTATTTCCAGCATCGGTGGAATATTGATACTCATCAATTTCAATACTTGAGTTGATATCACCTGAGAATGTGGCACTCACACTTCCGCCAATACATATTGAACTTCCTATTTCGGGGGTTCCAGTAATTGTTTGGGGTGTTGGAGAGTCATATACAGTAACCAAAAATTCAGCTCCATCGGCTAAGTCGCAACCATCATCACTACCTGCTGGAATAAATTGTGGTCTATAGAAATATTCAGATACTGCTGGTGGCACATCTGGACTTGTAACATTGCTACCTGTTCCATTGGAGACATCAGCCCTAACCCATTGAATATCACCACCTAAACCACCATTTACTGTTGTACTAAAATTCACTTCTCCACCTTGACAAAGTTCTGTGGGCGACAATGTTGTGGTTCCCCAAGTGGGTTTATTTACCACCAAAAGTTGAGCCCTCTCTGTGGGCGGATCTAATGAACAGCCTGTGTTTGTAGGACTTGCTACATATGTGGGATAGTAGTAATATGTATTTGCTGCATTGGGGGTGTTTGGCGAAGTAACCTGATTCCCCATTCCAGTGGGTGTTGTGGCTCTATACCAGCGGATAAATCCACCAACGCCTCCAATAAACTCACCATTTAGCTCCACACTTCCACCTCGACAAATTTCATCTTTAGAAACAGAGATTTCTCCCCAAACTGGGTCGGCAACAGTATTCCAGAAAACAGAGTTGGTATCTGATGTTTCGCAGCCTTCGCCAGTACATTCGCGCCAAGCCTCAATTATAATAATCTGCCCCTCGTTGGAAGCAGTAATTGTTGGACGGCTTGTAAGTTTGTCAGACCATGTATTTCCACCATCATCAGAATATCTGAAATAGTCGGTACAAGTTCCCTGTCCGTGGGAACCGCTTGTGGCACTAATACCCACAATTCCACCCACACAAACCCCATCAGTATTGGGTGTTTTTACCAAATTTGCAGCGTTGGGCTTATTGTAAACCGACCAGTAGGCAGAGCCAGATATGGAAGATGTATCACAACCATAGCCATCGCAATAGAATCTTGCTCTGGCATAAAAGTTGCCAGTTTCGTCGGCAACAAATGTGTTTTCGGTAGTCCAGTCTAATGTTGCAAAATGGCTAAGGCTTGAATTGTAACTTCCTGCATATAGGTAATGACACGAACCAGTTCCACCACTTCCACCTTCGGCTGTTATTGTCAATAAGGCATCTGTACAAACAGTCGAGTTGGGTTCTAAAATAAATGAGGTTGGCGGTGTGGGCTTTTTAACCACATTCCACGAAACCTCGGTCCAATCGCTGGTACCACATCCGGCACCACCAGTGCACACCATACGAACACGGATGCTAACAACTCCTTCGGTGTATCCAACATTTAGCTCATCGCCAACAGTCATATTAACCCATGAACTGGAGTTGGGTAATTTTCGCTGCTGCTCATAATGGCAGTTGCAACCTGCTTGTGGAGTGCCAACAATATCGACGCTCACAAGAGCTTGAGCACAAAGTGTGTTTACATCTGGAATCTTGTTCACAACAGGTGGAGTTTGAGAATACAAACTCAGTGAAAAAGAGAATAAAAAAAGTGCAGAAAAGAATAATTTTAAAAATCTTTTCTTAACAAAAAAAGTGTGTGCCTTATCCATGTCTTATATGTTTTCTATGATGACAAATTACCTATAATTACTCCTATGCCTCAAAAATATAAAAAATATTTATATTGCAATTATTTTTAACATATGTCGCTTTGTGCATATTTACCATTACAAGTCTGATATTCAGTTGTTTAATCCTACATTTAATACAATCTTATATTTTACGAATTTTATTAGTTTTTGTTGCTTAATTTTTAGAAAGAATTTTCAGCATATGGCAAATTTTTATTTCTATCGAAAAAAATTCGATTATAATTGTTTTCTGTTTGAGAGAAAAACATTAATTTAGCCAAAATTAGTTTATGAAATATCTACAAAACATAGGTTCATATCTTTTATTGATGCGGCGTGTTTTCAAAAGGCCTCAGCAGATGAGTGTTTTTAGAAAACAAATTTGGCACGAGATGGAGGTTTTGGGCTATGAGTCCATTGGTTTTGTTGTATTGATTTCTGTTTTTATGGGTGCTGTTGTTACCATTCAAACAGCTTTTCAAATTGAGAGCCCTTTGGTGCCCAATTGGACTGTTGGTTTCACCGTTCGTCAATCGGTGATTTTAGAGTTTTCGCCCACAATAATCAGTCTGTTTTTGGCTGGAAAAGTAGGCTCACGAATAGCCTCCGAAATTGGCACAATGCGTGTTACAGAACAAATTGACGCATTGGAAGTTATGGGCATAAACTCTGCTACACATCTTATACTTCCCAAAGTGGTTGCCTTTGTTTTAATAAATCCCGTTTTGGTAGTTTTCAGTATTTTCACCTCAATTTTTGGGGGTTGGTTGGCAGCTATAAATACAAAATTGGTCAGTTCCAGCAATTACATCGAAGGAATTATAATATATTTCGAGGCATTTGATGTATCCTATGCAATGATAAAAACTATTGTCTTTGCCTTTATAATCACCACTATTTCAGGGTTTTACGGCTACAAAACCGAAGGTGGAGCTTTAGAAGTTGGGCGTTCAAGCACCAATGCTGTGGTTTATAGTAGCATAGTTTTACTGTTTTTTAATATGATTCTAACCCAACTTTTATTGGCATGATTGAGGCAAAAGGAATATATAAATACTTCAACGACAGAGCTGTTCTAAAGGATATAAATTTCTCCTTTGAAGAGGGTAAAAATAATCTGATTATTGGACAAAGTGGTTCTGGAAAAACTGTATTGATGAAATGTTTGGTAGGGCTGTTAAAACCTGAAGAAGGTGAAGTTTTATACTCTAACAGAAAATTTAGCAACACCTCCGAAAACCAACAAAAGGAACTTAGAAAAGAGATTGGTATGATTTTTCAAGGTGCTGCACTTTTCGACTCTTTGAATGTGGAAGAGAATGTGATGTTTCCGCTGGATATGTTTACAAATATGTCTAAAGAGGAGAAATTAGATAGGGCAAATTTTTGTTTAAAGCGAGTAGATATTATCAACAAAAACAAACTTTTTCCCTCCGAAATTAGTGGTGGAATGAAAAAACGTGTTGCCATTGCAAGGGCTATTGCCATGAACCCAAAATATCTTTTCTGCGATGAGCCAAATTCTGGCTTAGACCCCCTAACAGCAGTAGTTATCGACAACTTGATTTCTGAAATTACACACGAATATGGTATAACTACAATTATCAATACTCACGATATGAACTCTGTGTTGGAAATTGGCGATAGAGTAGCATTTATCCACCGTGGGGAACTGTGGTGGAGTGGTTCGAAGGATGATGTTTTGAGTACTGATAACAAAGAGCTTCACGACTTTGTGTATGCTTCTGAATTAACAAAAAAACTCCTATAATTGAGATGAATTTTATAGATATTTTTGTTTTAGTACCTGCACTTTGGTTTACCTACAAAGGCTTCAGAAAAGGTTTAATTTTTGAACTTTCAAGCATTGTAGCACTCTTTTTGGGAACATGGGTAGCCATTAATTTTTCCAACAAAGTAGGCGAATGGCTAAATATTGGCGGAAATTACGCCGAAATTATCTCTTTTGCCATAACATTTGCTCTGATAATTGCAGCTGTTTACATAATTTCTAAAGCTGCGGAGAAAATTGTAGAAATTACAATTTCAGATATGGCAAACAAAGTTTTTGGAGCCATATTTGGAGCATTAAAAATATTGCTCATCGCCAGTATATTTTTTAAATTTTTAAACTCATACGATCCCCACGGTTTAATTATTAAAAACTCCACAAAAGAAGAATCAATTTCTTATAGATTTGTGGAGCCAATAGCCGAGAAAACCCTACCCGCCTTTAGGTCGGCAATGGACAGATTGGGAAGACAAAACCTATACCAAGAAAACGAGGCTGAAACAGAGATTGAAACGAACGGAGCGGACATTTAACCGTTTTTTAATAAATTTACCTCCTCAAACATAGAACTTCAACATCTACAAGGATTTAGGTTTATTTTAACTCTACTTTTTTATTTCACATTTCCTTTACTAAGGCTATGCTCACTACATGACAAAAAATTAACTCACTGATAATCAACATTTTAGTGTTGATAAGTTTTTCAAAATATCAACATAAAAATTTGGATAAAAGACTGATATTCAGTAATTTAGATGAAAAAGTTAG